>JBFMCL010000038.1 GCA_040754395.1 Nitrospirota bacterium
GATTTTTTTAGGTCAGAGCATAATGTGCATATGAAACTGCCTTGCTTTTGTCTTTGTTTCCCTTTTTGTAAATCAAAAAACGCTGAAAAGTCTCCTGCGTAGGAAATTTATGAATTAAGTGGGCTAGAATTGCATTTGTCACCGTTCGGCCCATCGTCAGCCCGCAATTTTTGACTCCAGGCCGGGAGGACCTCGTCAAGAGTTTTCATTGTTGGCACTGGGTTTCCTGACAAATCAACAGCATCTGGCGCTGGCTCTAAGCTGCCTGCGATGCTCAGACACGGCAGAAGGACAAAAGCTATGACAATTACCCCTGTCAAAATTATTTTTCCTCTCGCTTTCATTTCAAACCTCCTCTTGATTCAATAGTCTTAACTAAATCTTTGACAAGCTACTTCGTCCCCTGTATTGTGAAAGTGGCTGCTGAAACATCCTCGGCAACCTTATTCCCTGCGGAATCATAGCCTATGACTTTCACGAGACAATTGGGCAAATCTTTTTTTGTCTTTGGTACAGTCCAGTTAAAGCTTGCACCCGAGACACCACCCGCAATGATCTCCCATTTCCAGTTCTTTTTCTTTCCTGCATCGATTGAAAACAGCAGATCGTATGTAACCGTCTGCGCAGACGGCGACCATTGAATGGTGTAAACTGACTGCGATGGAATAATCTCTCCACCGTTTGGCTTGATCAACTCGAAGACGGCAACAGTCGCAATAGTTATTGGTTTGGAATTTGTATTATTGTTCTCAGCCTCCTCAACGATGCTATCAGACCAATCTGCCTTGGCAATAATGAAACAGTTGCCCATCGGCGGGTATGGAGGAATAGTTACATGGTAGTTTCCTCCCACACTGCTTGTACCAGCATCAAGCGCATCGACCGGTCTGCTGTATAGAAAGATATCTCCTGAATCAAGTGACGCATCAGTTGAAAGATAATATCCTGTCGTAGACTCAGGCGCGGAACCAAGACCATTATTCATTGTTGTATCCGTGATGATAATTTCTTCACCGGGAGCAGCCGTATCAGGCGCAGAGAGTGACGTAACAACAAGGTCCGGTTTCGGCGGCCTCCAGGAAGTCTTGAGAGGCTTACCATTAGGAGCAAAATTGATCCAGCCGATATTTTCGCCCCATGCCTTCCCGCTAAAGGCGCCTGTGGCAGGATCGATGGTCACCCCTCCGTTACTTGGTGCAAAATTAATCCACCCTACATTCTCGCCCCATGCAAAGCCGGAAAGATTGCCATTTCCGTCATTGGCAACTCCGCCAGTTGCGGGACTCAGGTTGATCCATCCCACATTCTCTCCCCAGGCTTTACCAATAACTGCCGAATCAGTCACCGTTACTCCTTCTCCCTGGGATGGCTCAAAATTGATCCATCCTACATTCTCGCCCCAGGCATACTGCGACCCGTCATTGTCCGGGTCGATGTTTCCGGCAAGGGCGGCGACAGGGAAGAGAAGGAACGTGATGATAAGAAAGATTTTGTATTTACAGGTCATCATTGTTCTTACCTCCTTTCAAATTTTTTAATTATTGAGGGGCAAGACCCTGCCCTCCTCGAACACACCATACATACATGTCGGAGGTCATATTCAAGTCGTACACGAGGCCATCGAGCATGCCCACAAACGCTGCGCTGCTGGTGAAGGTCGTAGATGACCAGTAGTTGCCCGACTGCACATTTTCAAATGGATGTCCTGCAGGAAGTGCAGGGTGGCGCACAGAGGGATATGGCTCTGACAGGCTTGTAAACTCTTCTATCGAAGGAAGTCTCCAGTCAAGTGCAAAGGTATAACGTCTACCAAAATCTGGACCAAAAAAATTACAGTAATTAACAGCGTCCTGCCAATTCTTCAATCCACCCAAGTTTGCATCTCTTGTCCACATCAGACCGGTTGCCCTATCCAGCACAACGTCGTCTGAGTTCACGTCAGGTGTTCCCTCATTAGATACTGCAAATCGAGTGTTATTGGGCCATAATTCAAAGCCTGTCGGCAGCGGAGTAACGGCTTCGTGAATCTCTTCGAGAGTGTACATAGTTGGTCCAGGTGGGTCGCTTGGCTCCAAACTGCCTGCGATGCTAAGACACGGCAGAAATAACAACAAAGCAACAACCATAAGAATAATTGACATAAATCTTATGCTTTTCCTCTCACTCATACTGCTCTTCCTCCTTCTGCTTGTTAGAAATGATTTGTAATCCCTCCTAACCTCCCTTTTAAAAAGGGGGGGAATTAAAAGGCCTTATCATACTCTTTCAGCCTGTTTTTGAACTCATCATTATACGGCTCTAATTTGAGAGCCTTGTTTTCGGCTTCAATAGCCTCCTTCACCATCCCATTTATAAAATATGCTCTGGCTAAAGTATCAAGAATCTCTGCATTCTTCTCCTTCGATAGCTCTGCTGCCTTCTTAGCATGTTCCAATGATTTCGCCTTATCCCTGAAACTCTCATCGTTTGCTGAGACATAAAGATAGGCGATGTTGTTATGAACAGCAGCATCATTGGGCTTAAGCTCCAGTGCCTTTGCGTAATCGCTCAATGCATCCTTGTACCTTCCTAATCTCTCCCGGCAGATTCCTCGGTATACATAGGCAGAAGCCATCCTCGGGTCCATGACAATCACCTTTTCAAAGTCGGCTTCAGCCTCTTTCTCTTTCCCTGACTTAAAGAAGGCTATTCCACGATTGTAGTAATTATTGATTTCAAAAGGAGACATTTCGATGGCCTTGCTGTAATTGACTATGGCGGTAGGATAATCTTTCTTCTGAAAGGCTGTTGAGGCAGATTTTATATGCTGCTGATAGGACTTATACTTCTCGGAAAACTCTTCATCTGCCTGTACAGATGTGCTGCTCGATATTAACAAAAATAACAAGAGCGGAATTATATATGGCGAAGATAATTTGAAATTGCCTATGCGGGCGTGAGTGTGGTTTGAAGTGGCGGGCGGCGAACTATCGAACCCCCAAAACCTCAATAAAGAAACTGCTTCTCCCCGGTGCTGCACTTGCCTTCCCCCCAGTACGGCAAAGAGACTATGCCGCATTGAAGACAATTAATCAACACATTAGCCCATTTTGTGCATAATTGCAAGCATTTTTGTTGCGTTATTGCCAATCTGATGATACCGGAGAGCAGGTTACAGATTGGTCACAGATTCTTGATTTGTCTACCCCAGATCCAGCGATTCGCATAGTCTTGCAAGTGCAGTTGCGAGGCAGCAGTGCAACACCTCAAACGTGAGACTCCTCACTACGTTCAGAACAATTTCATTTTCACACGGCAAGATCGCCACGCTTCGCTCGCGATGACAAAATGGCCATGTCATTGCGAGGAGCGAAGCGACGAAGCAATCCCCTTACAGGTACAGTACAAAAAATGATACCCCCTACCCCGGTAGTATTGATCGCGCATACAAAAGTCCATAGAATGGTTTTCAGACAGGCCATGTCACGTTTGCAAAAATATATTCCGGGGACAGCATTCGTGAAGAATTCCGGGCCTTATCGGGGAGGTTGAGAGATGCAGAAGACAAAGATACGAAACAGAAGGCAGCACGAACGCAGTGTGGGAAGCGGCACAGTGGAATATTCGGTGATTTCCTCAGCGCATGATACTGTTTCCTACGGTATCATTTCTGATATAAGCCCACTGGGCATGTGCCTCCTGACACCCATTCCCCTGCAGCGCGGAGAAAAGATACTGGTGAAAAATGACGCCCCCACGACCATGTCCAAGACTGCGGAAGTGCTCTGGAGCGATATCGGTGCGTTCTTTTTTAAAGCGGGGCTTAAATTCCTGTGAGAGCGCGCATACCTTTCAGCACCGCTGAATTGCGCCAATAACACGGTTATCTTCTCCATACAAAACGCTCCGCCTTGCAGGATTGCCGGTTCGGTCTTTTCTTCCCGGAGCGGGCAAAATCACCCCTCCATTTAACGCGGGATTATTCCTGAAAAATCTCCGCGTTCACTTTCTTTTTTCCAACTATGACAATCTTTGGTATAATGAGTACAGAATGAGCGAAAGCAGTTTTCATAAGAGCCCGATTTTCGAAAATATTCACGATGTCACGTTCTCGCAGTATCATCCGGGCGCAAACGAGGAAATAATAAATTTCATCTTCGATACCCTGCCTGCCGGGGTTATTGTGCTCAACAGAAAAATCGACATAGTCTACAGCAACAGACAGGCCTCACTGTTTCTGAACCGTTTTGATCTCCCCGAGGAAATCCCTTCCGTCAGCCGGAGGATCTTCGATGCCCTCGACAGGGAAAAGTTCCGGGAGTTCTTTCCGGGGGAGATCACGGTGACAAAAAAATTCGAGGGGTCTCCGAACACATGGATATTCCGCTTTGCCGTGCCTGCACAGTCTCCTCCTGTTATTATTCTGTTTATCAGTGAGGACAAGATTTCCTATAAATTGAACGTGAATGAAATCAGGCAGCAATACCGGCTCACCCGGCGGGAGACGGACATCCTCAGGCGCGTGCTGGACGGACTCAAGAATACCGAAATATCAAAGGAATTTGAGATTGTTGAGCAGACGGTGAAAGACCATCTCAGCAATATCTATGTAAAAATAGGGGTTGAGAACAGGTTTGATCTCATTCGTTCCCTCGTAAGTTCTCCCCATCATTAGGTTCTCACCTGTTTTTCTGACTGAAGGCACCATCTTCCTGAGGTTGACATCATCAGAATCTGATATAATTATGCATTTTACAGCAAGTTCTTCTGCTGAGGACAGTGTAATGGAAAACTGCCGGAAATCACACGAAGTTCCCGGAATCGTGCAGGGTGATGAATCCTGACTCCCTTCAATATGGCAATGCGTTCGGAACCAAGAAAGGGTTGGCGGGGCTGCCGCATACCGGTATATTTCGTGAACCATACTGCAGCAAAAAATTCGGCACAACCGTAAAATATGCATGGCGCACTGATTTAATTACTACTGGCATGGTATTGAGCGTATGAAATTTATTCCGTCACAGATCATCTACTTCCTGAAAACGGCCGGCACAAAGAGAAACATCCGGCTTCTGAACAAGTTCTTCATCATCCTCTTTTCGCTTATCGCTCTTTACAGCACGCTCTTTCACTATATTATGGAGTATGAAGGCAGGAACTTCAGCTGGATCACCGGCCTTTACTGGACGTTTGTGACGATGACGACGCTCGGCTTCGGTGATATCACTTTCTCAAGCGACCTCGGGAAAGTGTTTTCAGTCCTCGTCCTTCTGTCAGGGGTTATTTTTTTGCTGGTCATGCTCCCGTTCACCTTTATCCGCTTCTTTTACGCGCCTTGGCTTGAAGCAAAGGAAAAGGCAAGGGCGCCGAGAGAGTTGGCTGCGGGAACGAACAAACATATCATCCTTACGAATACGGACCCCATTTCACTCAGTCTCGTTGAAAAACTCACGCAATACAATTACAGCTATTCCATCGTGGTGCCCGATCTGCAGCGTGTGCTCGAATTCCATGATATGAACTATAGCGTCGTTATGGGCGACCTCGATGATCCGGACACCTACAAACGGCTTCGCATCGATAATGCAGCACTTGTGGTCGTCAACAACAACGACATGCTCAATACCAATATCACCTTCACGATCCGGTCTTTTTCCAAGCATGTTCCGATTGTCGCTACCGCCGATGCTGAAGATTCTCTCGACATCCTCAGGCTTGCGGGAGCCTCGTATGTGTTCCACTTTACGAAGATGCTCGGCAGCGCTCTTGCCCGGCGCGCCCTCGGATCCAATCTGCAGGCAAATGTGATAGGAAGGTTTGGCGAACTCCTTATTGCAGAGGCGCCTGCCATGCGGACCATTCTGGAAGGCCGTACTTTGAGGGAAACGAAGCTGCGGGAAAAAACAGGTGTGACTGTTGTCGGCATGTGGGAGAGAGGGAAGTTCGAGATACCGCTTCCCGACAGTCAGATAAGCCCGACAAGCGTCCTCGTGCTTGCGGGTTCCGAGGATCATCTCAGCAATTATGACCGTATCGTGGGAGCTTCATATACCTTTACATCTCATGTAGTAATCCTCGGAGGAGGCCGTGTAGGCTGTGCCACGGCAGACGCATTGAGGGAGAGGGGAATCGAGTGCCGGATAGTGGAAAACAACAGGGAACTTGTCGAAAAGAGGGAAAACTATATTTTCGGCAGTGCCGCTGACATTAATACCCTTAACCGGGCAGGAATCAAAGAGGCTCCGAGCGTGTTCATCACCACCCATGATGATGACCTCAATATATATCTGACCATCTATTGCAGGAGGCTGAGGCCGGAAATGCAGATCATCAGCAGGGCTACGCTCGAACGCAACATCAGCAAGCTCCATGAGGCAGGTGCCGACATAGTTATGTCCTATGCATCACTGGCAGTGAACACCATTGTCAATATTCTGAAACCGAATGAGGTTCTCATGCTTACCGAGGGGCTGAATGTCTTTCGGGTTCAATTGCCGGCCGAACTGATAGGAAAGAGCCTTCAGGAGACGGGTCTGCGGGAAAAAACAGGATGCAGTGTAGTTGCCATACACTCCGGCGGAACCATGAAAATCAGCCCCAACCCCTATGTCCCCCTTAAGGAGGACAGTGAACTCATTCTCATCGGTACCGCCGATTCAGAGAAGAAGCTCCTTCAGGAATTCCTGCCGGGCAAGTAACTGTCATCCAGCAGCTTCCGTTAAAAACAGGTCACATCCTGAACCGCGCTTGCGACGACAAACACCTTGATATTATTGCTCTGGTTGTCAACCGGTATGAGGAAAAAGCCGCCTTTCTTCTGTTCGAGGAAAAACCCCTTTTCCCACGGGACATCCCCTTCAATGTGTCCCATCATTGACTCGCCGTCAAAGAATCTCACGAACACCTTTTTGCCTCTGGCGGTCGCATGGACAAAGGATTTCCTGTCAGAATAGGCTTTGTCGCCCTCGAAGGTCTTCACATAAAAAATAGCCTTCAGATCACTGAGACTGATACTCTGCCTACCCGACGAATCATCATCTATCGAGACAGTCTCGTCGGTCGCCACGAATTTTTCAAGGTATCCCCTGAGAATCCTGCCGTCTGCAAATCGCACGATAACCTTCTGCCGTTCCATGGTTTTCCCGTCCGTTGCTACAATTATATATAATGGAACAGATTTTTCAAGATACAAAAATGTGACTGCCGGGTCCCTGAAAAAACATCCTGCCTGTCCCTTGCCAAAATCTTTATGGATTTATTAATATATGTGTTATCCTATATTTCAGGAGGTTCAAGTTGAAAGAAGGAATTCATCCGTCATATAATGAGGCGACTGTCGTATGTGCCTGCGGAGAGACATTTACGACAAAGTCTACGCGCCAGAAGATTCAGGTGGATATCTGCTCGAAGTGCCATCCGTTTTTTACCGGCAAGCAGAAAATTGTCGATGCTGAGGGCAGAGTAGAGAAGTTCAAGAGAAAATACGCAAAAAAGTAGCTGCGATTACAGGAAAAGTCGTTAGTCAACCATTCCCTGACTAACGGCTTTTTTTTGAGAATTGCGAATGAAATTTCAGGGAATTCGAGAAATATCACCGCGTCCCTTGCTTCTTGCGAGGGGTGGCATAAGAATATCAGGAGAGACATGAAGAATATAGGCGGGCAGGCGGTCATCGAAGGAGTGATGATGAAGGGGAAAAACGCGTGGACCGTTGCGGTCCGCGGCCCGAACGGGGAAATCCATGTGAAAAAGGAACCCCTGTCGGAACTTCCGAAACTGCTCCGGCTTCCGGTCATCCGGGGTTTCATCACGCTCTTCCACGCCATGTTTATCGGTATTAAGGCAATTGAATTCTCCGCGAACAAGGCATATGAAGAAGAGGAAGGGAAAGCCCTGAATCCGCTTGCGATCAGCCTGACCATCGGCCTTTCGCTGCTCCTTGGGATAGCGCTCTTTATCCTGCTTCCGCTGTATGCGACAAAGCTGCTGGGACTGGTATTCGCATCCATATCAAGCAGTTCGTTCATGTTCAACTTTGTCGACGGCATACTCAGGGTGTTCATTTTCCTTCTCTATGTCATCTCGATCGGGTCATGGAAGGAAATGAGGAGGATATTTGAATATCATGGCGCTGAGCACAAGGTCATTCACGCATACGAGAACGGCAAAGAACTTACCATGCCCAATATCAGAGACCACAGTCCTCTCCATCCGCGTTGCGGCACAAGCTTCCTCCTGATTGTCATGGTGATCAGCATTTTTACCTTCTCCTTCATCCCCCAGGAATGGTCGTTTCTCTACAAGTTCCTCGCGAGGCTCGTCCTCATCCCTCTGATCGCCGGTCTTTCGTACGAATTTCTGCGGCTTTCTGCAAAGACAAGACACAATATCATCATGCATGTCCTGATACAGCCCGGCCTGCTGCTGCAGAGGCTCACCACGCGCGAGCCTGATGAGTCCCAGATTGAGGTAGCCCTGAGGGCGCTCGAGGAAGTGCTCGTGACCGAGGAAACAAATGCTTGATAAACTCAGGGCTATAGAGCACAAGTTTGAGGAGCTGAACCGCATGCTCATGGACCCCGAAGTATTGGCAAAACCCGCCGAGCTTCAGCGTTATTCAAAGGAACAGGCCGAAATTGTTCCGCTTGTCGAGAAGATAAAGGAATACAGCAAGCTCCTGTCTGACATTGAGGGGGCAGAGGAGATTTTACAGACAGGGGACGGAGACCTTCGCGAACTTGCACAGGAAGAACTCAGCCAGCTGAGGGAGATGAAACCGCAAATAGAGGAAGAGCTCAAAATCATGCTCCTTCCGAAAGACCCCCGTGATGAAAAAAATGTAATCCTCGAGATACGGGCGGGAACCGGGGGTGAGGAGGCAGCCCTGTTTGCCTCAAACCTTCTCCGGATGTACCTGAAATACGCGGAACAGAAAAGATGGAAAGTCGAGACGATAGACCTGAACGCAACAGGGCTCGGCGGGATCAAGGAGGTGATCGTTTCGATACAGGGGAAAAATGCATACAGCCGCCTCAAGTATGAAAGCGGGGTGCACCGGGTCCAGCGGGTGCCTGTGACAGAAGCATCCGGAAGAATCCACACCTCTGCCGCAACAGTCGCGGTACTGCCCGAGGCAGAAGAGGTCGACATCAAAGTCGAGGAAAAAGATCTCAGGGTTGATACCTTCTGCGCATCCGGTCCAGGCGGCCAGGGGGTCAACACCACCTATTCTGCCGTGAGGATCGTCCATATCCCGACCGGGATCATCGTGCAATGCCAGGACGAACGCTCCCAGATCAAGAATAAGGACAAGGCCATGAAAGTCCTGCGTTCAAGGCTGTATGAGATAGAAATGGAACGGCAGGAAAGGGAAAGGGCATCCGCCAGGAAATCGCAGGTGGGAACCGGCGACAGGAGTGAAAAAATAAGGACATACAATTTCCCCCAGAACCGTGTCACCGACCACAGGATAGGGTTCACCCTGCACAAGCTTGACCGGGTTCTTGAGGGAGAGATCGACGAGATCATCGACAGCCTGGCGACGCACTACCAGGCAGAACGCATTAAGGAACTCTGATTACCGGGAAGGGAAAAATTCTACGGGATTCCATGATTTTTTTCTGTGTATTATTCTGAAAGTATGGTATACTTTCCTATGCGTAAATTTTTCTTCATCACCTTCGCAGTAATTGCCGTGCTTGTGCTCAGCACTGTCCATACTACCCACAGCGGTGAAACCACCGATCATAACTGCTCCAAGTGCCACCAGATAACGAATGCCGATGCGTCTGCCCTTCTCCGGGACATTATCCCGGAACTGAAAATCCTCGAAATACGCCAGGCCACCATTAAGGGGTTATGGGAAATTGCCATTGAAACACGGGGCCAGAAAGGCATTGTCTATGTGGACTACTCGAAAAAGAACATCATCTCCGGCTCTGTCATTGATATCGAGACAAAAACAAACCTGACTCAGGAACGGTCCATAGAGATCAATAAGGTAGACGTCTCCGCAATTCCTCTCGATGACGCCCTGGTGATGGGAGAAAAAGACGCCAAACACCGGGTGATTGTGTTCGACGACCCCGATTGACCATACTGTGAAAAACTTCATCAGGAGATGAAGAAGGTCGTCGCAAAGAGAAAAGATATTGTTTTTTACATAAAGATTTTTCTGTTGCCCATGCACAAGGGATCATACGAAAAAGCAAAAGCCATTGTATGTGAAAAATCCCTTTCGATGCTTGACGATGCATTTGCAAAGAAACCCCTGCCAAAACCCAAATGCAAAACTGACGCAATTGACGAAAATATCAAGCTTGCAGAAAAACTCGGCATCAGAGGGGCTCCTGCCATCATACTGCCAAACGGAAGCGTCATCCCCGGCTATAAGGACGCAGATACCCTTATTTCCCTGATAGACAAGTAATACCGGCCTACAAAATCGTCATCTGCATTTTCCGGTATCAGGACAATCTCCCCTTCCGGTTCTCCCTGTAAAATCGGGGACAGGATACCTTACAGTGTATTATTCATAAATTTCTTACTCAATACAGCAGAGAAATATTGTATAGTACTCTAGTCATGAACAGCTACGGACACCACATAGGGCAATGAACAACAGCTCAGACAACTGGCTCAAGGACGAACTGCTCCAGGCGTTCTATAATGTGATTGACGATTTCAAAACCGGATTGATTGACGACGGGACATTCAAAGAAAGGCTCCTGAGACTGGCGGAGAGATACCGGCGCACCTTTCTTGACAAGGAGGTCAAGGCAGACCAGAAAGATCTGTTCTGAGAACCGATTGTTCCGCTGCTCCAAATCCTTTTTTCTATACCCTTCCGAGGGATAGAACTTTCTTTCCCTTCTTAGTAAATCTTTTCAACTTCCTCTTTTTAAGCATTAAGTATTTACCCGCACGCTCTCAACATCATAAATAGCTAATATTTGCATATAATAAGCATTTTTACTTGATATTACGAGTTATTTTGCTATTAACTTTTATATTGCATGATATTTACCAATATTATCCAATTTTTGTGACTTTACATTTTTTGTGAAGAAATTATAATTAAAATAAATAAGCAAAAGCTTTATATTGCCATGAATACCCATACACTGCTTTTGGTTGACGATGACCCCTCCGTCAGGGGCTCCCTGAAAAACGCCCTCGAAAAAGAATACCGTGTTCTTGAAGCATCCCGGTATTCTGAAGCGCTCAGGATGCTCCGTTATCCCATCAGCCTTGCGATTATCGACTATGTTCTGCCTGACAATACCGGCCTGGAAGCGTTAGCGGCACTGAGAGTCACAGACCCTTCCATGCCCGCAATAATCATGACGGTTCAGAACGACAAAGAAATACCCCCGGGTTCTGCCCAAAAAGACTTCACTGAGTTTATGCGAAAACCGGTCAGCCTTTCCTCGCTCAGGATGAAACTTCACACAATACTTTCTGACGACGGTATGCCGCTCAGGCATGCATATGAAGGATCGAAAGAACTTGTCTTCAGTGCCATTGTCAAGCACATTGAAGACAGATATATGCAAGACATCTCGCTGGATACGCTTGCCGGCCTCGCACGCATGAGCAAGTTCAGCGTCTGCAGGGCGTTCAAGAAAAGGTTTGGCCAGACTTTTATCACATATCTCAACAGCATCAGGATACGAAATGCGGAAAAGCATCTGAAAAATACCCGTTACAGCATTAGAGAAATAGCATATTTCGTCGGGTACAGAAATACCGCTCATTTCAACCGCGTATTCAAAGCAGCCCATAAGGTTTCACCGAGAGAGTACAGGAAACAGGCAGTCTTTCTGCATCAGAACAAACACTTGCAGGAAGAATCTGCAGTGAAAAAAGGATCGTCAGACTGCAGGACAATCCAATGGGAAAACATTGCGCACACAGACACAGGAGACAAGTATGGCACAAAAGATACTCATAATTGATGATGACGACAATAATCTGAGTCTGTTCAGCACGGTGCTGAAATGCGACGGGTATGAGACGCTCCAGGCAAAGGATGGCGCGGAAGGCATCAAGCTTGCAGAAACAGAGAAGCCCAATCTCATTCTGATGGATATCCAGATGCCTGTAATGGACGGGTTCACTGCAATACGGATTCTGAGGTCTCAGCCCCCCACAAGAAATATCCCTTCCATTGCGCTGACCTCGTATGCTCTGGCAGAGGGAAGAGAAGGTTTCCTGAAACGGGGATTTGTAGACTTCATTCCCAAACCGATTAAGCTGAAGGAATTCCTCAGGATCATTGAGGGACATCTGACATAACGCTGTCCCGCAAAGGATGAAGAAAACATCTGCAAAATTCTTCTGTAACGCAGGCATAGCAGCACATGGCGAAGATCCTTTTCATCAGGATTCAGGGATCCGCAAGAAACATCTTTTCAGGCGGTTTTCATCCGAAAAACCTTAATAGCAAGGAGGAGTTATGTATGATTGCGAAACGAAATCGGGTATGGGATGGATACCGGATTATCCGGATTTCAGAGATTATACGGAATCTCATGAGGCAATCAACGCTGTACTTGCACCGACAAAGGTACTCAAGACTTCCGCAAAAATTCCTGCATCGGTCGACCTGAGGGCATGGTGTTCTGCGGTCGAAGACCAGAAGTCTCTCGGTTCCTGTACTGCCCACGCAGGAATCGGAATCGTTGAATACTATGAAAACAGAACCTTCGGCAAATATACTGATGCCTCCCGCCTCTTTCTTTACAAGGTTACACGGAACCTCCTTCACTGGACCGGCGACACGGGGGCTTTTCTCCGCAGCACCATGGGGGCGCTTGTCCTGTTCGGTGCACCTCCCGAGGAATACTGGCCATATAAAATCGCAGATTTTGATCTGGAACCATCGGCATTCTGCTACGCATTCGGACAAAGCTATCAGGCGATAAAATATTTCAGGCATGATCCACCGGGAATATCAGCCTCTGACCTGCTTGATCGCATCAGGAAATACCTTGCGGCAGGACATCCTTCCATGTTCGGATTCACAGTATACAACTCTATTAGCCAGGCGGGTATCACCGGGAAGATCCCGTATCCGTGCAAAGGGGAAAAGATACTCGGCGGACATGCCATTGCTGCTGTCGGCTACGATGACAAAATGAAGATCAAGAATGCAAATCCATGCGGAGTCCAGTCAACCGGCGCGATTCTCATTCGAAACTCCTGGGGGACAGGATGGGGGGATCGCGGATATGGATGGCTGCCTTACGATTATGTGATGAAAGGTCTCGCAGAAGACTTCTGGTCGATTCTGAAGAAGGAATGGGTAGATACAGGATTGTTTAAGGTGTGAAGTGAACTAAGAAACCCTTTGATACGTATGAGATAAAGGCAAAGGTAGAGTTTCTTATGGAGTTAACAAATATAAAAACAGAGCAGCGTCAACCGATATTAATCGGAACATTGAACGAAAGCCCTCAAAAAACAATAAAAGGTATTCCTTCAGACATTTTGAATGGAATAACAAGAGCTAAAAAATTTATTGATGAAAATTACATTTTCAATGTGAATATTGCTGAAATGATAAAAGAAGCGGGAATGACAGGAAAAATTAAACGATCTCAAAAAGGAGGTAAGAAGTGAAAAGTAGATTCCGAGTTTCTTCAATTTTAGTCATCTGTATCTGTACCATCGTTCTTTTTCTCTTATCATCAGCTTCACTATATGCATATGACGAGATTTATGATGCACCGGGGATTAATCCTCACAGAGAAACCCTTTCTTCCATACCGGAGGAGAATATAGACCTTTTTACAGGAGGACTGACACTCAGCCATGTGGATTTCAGGCTTCCTGGCAATGGAGGGCTTGACCTTGTCATCCAGCGGACATTTAACTCAAAGAATGTTTGTAACGGCTGGACTTGTGTTGGAAGTACCTGTGCTTGTGAAAAAGGGGAAAATACCTGGCTTGGTTATGGCTGGACTCTGCATTTTGGGAGGCTATTTAAATCATCCAGCGCCAATATTCAGCATGTCATAGAGATGCCTGATGGTTCGAGGCATGCCGCATATAGTAAATCCGGCACAACACAGTTCATAACTAAAGATTACTGGTTATTAGATTCAGGCACCAGCTATATTTTAACGTTAACCAATGGAACAAAGATATATTATGGACAGCCGGGCCCTTCACTTCCGAACTGGCCCCAACACTCGATTTATTATGCAAATAAAATACAGGACGTAAATGGAAATACAATCAATATTTATTACAAATCCTCCGGAAGCAATATTATTTCCTACGTTATAGATTCTGTTGGGAGAAGAATAGATTTCACGACAAGTACTATTAATGGAGCTACAAAACTGACTTCCATTTCAGGCTCTGGTGTAAGTATCAGTTATACTCATCAGTCCCTTACGACGCTATATGATACTTTGCTGGTTAAAGCTAATCTTCCGGCAGGTAATCCATGGGAATATACTTATAATGGCCTTGAGCTCAAAAGTGTTAAAAGTCCATATGGAGGAGTAATTTCGTATACCTATAATTTTTCACAAGTTCTTATGGGTGGTTCCTATCTTTACTACAGAACTGTAGTCCAGAAGAGCGCAAGTGGCAGGGGTATACCTTCAGGAACATGGACATTTGCATATTCTCAAGGAACATATAACGAATTTACACAGATAGGTGATCCATGTGGAAGAACCATTAAATACAGTTATTACGGTTATGGAAGCACCTATCTGTCAGATGGAAATATGTGGAAGATTGGATTGCCTAAATCAAAAGAGATTGTTGGAGAGGAGACAATTAACCATGACTGGACAAATTCATCATACATATCAACGGATGATTATATTTTACCAATCAACCATAGAGACAGCTACATATACGTACCCTATGTAACCAAGAGAGCAATAACAAGAGAGGGGAAGACCTATACAATTGACTATAGCAATTATGACAGTTATGGTAACTCAAAAACCATTTCTGAATCAGGTGATAAGACAAGGGCAACAAACAAAACTTACTGGTATAACACAACGAAGAACATAGTGCAGAACAAACCTTCTTCGGAGACTGTTTCAGGCGGTTTCTCCGGCAGTTTTACAACCAACTATACATATGACAGCAATGGCAATCTCACACAATTGAACAAATATGGTGTTGTAACAAATTATTCATACTATACCAATGGCAATCTCTATTCCACTACTGATGCCAATGGGAAAACAACCTCCTACCAGTGGAGTAACGGCAGAATCTCAAAGACAACAAACCCGATATATTCCATCTCGCGCTCCATAAATAGTAACGGAACAATCGCAAGTGAGACTAATGGAAGGGGTTACACAACAAATTACACCTATGACGGCAACCTGAGATTGACAAAGATAATCCCGCCTGTTGGGAACGTAACCAATTTCTCTTATCCAGCAGACAATTCATACAGAAAGGAAAGCAGGGGTGGATATTATATCTACTATTACTATGATGGATTCGGAAGGCCTTCAGGAACATATGACAGCAAAAGTGTTGATACGGATGTTATATATAAAAGTTGCGGACTAAAAAATTACACTACATTAAACATAGGCGACACTGTTTATTACGATAATTTTGAGAGGATAAAACAAATAACTCATAAGGATAGCACAAAGATAACCTGCTCTTATTCAGGCAGCAATGTAACAGTTACCGATGAGGCTGCTAAAACAACCCTGCTCACCTACAACGCCTTTGGAAACCCTGATGAAAAATTCCTTGTCTCGGTAAAAGATGCACTAAGTAATACCACAACTTACAGCAGAAACATTCTTGGCACACTCACCGGCATAACGCAGGGTACATTAACAAGGACCTACTCCCATGATTCGAAGAATTTTCTCACATCAGAGACACATCCTGAAAGCGGGACAATCAGCTACACAAGAGATAATGTTGGCAATATGAAATCAAAAACAGATGCCCTTGGTACAAAATCCTATACGTATGACAGCATTAACCGCCTTACAAAAATCACATACGGCGCAGAAACAGTCTATTATGACTATGACAATGCGGATAACAGAATAGGCATGACTTCGCCGTCAGCAGATATTGATTACACATATGATGCAGCAAACAGGCTTACTCAAAAGACAGAGAGTATAGCAGGAAGGACTTACTCAACGAGATATGATTATGATGCTAATGATAATATTATTAATCAGTATTATCCAACCGGCACATGGATTTCCTTCAGTTACAACATCAACAATCAGAAATACCGGCATAACCGGCTTCGGCGGTACAGTACAGGCCATCAACTATAATACGGCAGGGCTTCCCACCTCCTATACCTTTTCAAATGGCATTACCACAAATATCACATATAACACCAGGAATCTCACTACGAGGATAACGGCAGGAACAGCCTTTGATAACGGCTACACTTATGACAGCAGAGGGAATACCACAAATATTACGAACTACCTTGACAATACAAAAAACCAATCATTCACGTATGATAGCCTAAGCAGGCTGGCAGGATTCAACGGCGCATGGGGAACAGGCTCTTATACATATAGCTCAGTAGGAAACAGATTGACTAAGATTGTTGCAGGGAGCACAACTTCCTATTCCTACTCCAGTAACAGATTGAGTTCCACCTCCGGAGGAGAACCCCAGACATTCAGCTATAATGGATATGGCAGCCTTACAGCAACAACGTGGAAAGGAGTCAATTATAGTTTGACTTACGATTCTTTAAACAATCTCAAGACCTATAAGTCAGGCGCTACCGTACTTGCAGATTTTGCATATGATGGCGACGGGATGAGGGTTACAAAGACAGCCAGTGGAAAAACAGTGGTATATCATTATGACAAAGACGGCAGGGTGCTGTCCGAGACAGACAGCAGCAGTAACCGCATAGCCGATTACATTTACGCGAATGGCAAGCTCATGGCGAAAATAGTACCTTCCGCGGTATACTTCTTCCACACAGACCCTGCAGGAACACCCATGGCGATGACAAATACCAGTAAAACAGTAATCTGGAAAGCAGACTACAGACCCTTCGGAGAAGAACAAACAATTACAGGTACAATTGAAAACAATGAGAAGTTTGTAGGGAAGGAAAAGGATAAAGAAACAGGGCTGTATTACTTTGGAGCAAGGTATATGGAGCCGAGGATTGGGAGGTTTGCCGCGGTTGACCCGATCGGACCTGTCAGCGGACAGACGGGCAAGGCTAATGAAAAACTACTATTAAATCCGCAGCAATTGAACAGATATGCTTATTCATTGAATAACCCTTACAGGTATAAAGACGAGGATGGAAAATGGGCAGAGGATGTTCATTCGGGTATTGGGAATCTTAAATATGGTACCTACACATGGGCACGGCAGGCAGGCTTTAATGATAAAGATGCAAAAATAATCGCAAGAGGCAATAATGCTACTGACAAAAATGCAGGCTGGGCTGTTATCACAGGAGTGCCAGGCAGGCATTTCAATACCTCAATACTAAGTACGGTGGACTCGCGGCAGATATTCGCTGAAAAAGACCTACAAACAGCGGTTGCTTTATATAGACAACGTCAGCAGCAAGAGGCTTTAGCAATACTTGGACGAGGATTGCACGGGCTACAGGATATAATAGCGCATGGTGACTGGCCGTTCATATGGCCGCATCCATCATGGTTTGATTCTGCTGAAGAAAGACCTGCAGCACTAAAGCAAACAGAGTCTCGAACTAAGGAATACTTAAATCGTTTTCGTGATACAGTAGACAAACATGAAAATGATTAAATATTCCGCACGTAATATTTTATTATTGGTATATTCTTTCATTGTGGGAGGATTATTCGGCGGAGCATTTGCTTTTTTTATAATAATTCCATTGTTTCGCATTGGCTTGGCAATTATAACTGGGAGTGATGCTGGTCCGAGTTGGGCGATCTATTTCATCAATTTGACTCTAATAATATCTATAATTGTAGGAATTTATATTAGTGAGAAGTGGTGTTTAAGTTATATAACGCGAAAGAAAAGGGAGAGTATTGATCAGAAATAGCCAGCAGGTACGGTATTGGCGATGACGGATTCCAACGGAAATTTTGTCTGGCGGTCAGATAATAAGCCCTTTGGAGAAGTACAGATCACAACAGGAACTGTTGAAAACAATAAGCAGTTTATCGGCAAGGAAAAGGATAAAGAGACAGGGCTGTATTACTTTGGTGCAAGGTATATGGAGCCGAGGATTGGGAGGTTTATGTCGCCTGATCCCGTGGGGCCTGTTGACCCGAAAACAAGCAAGACGAATTATAAGATGCTGACTAATCCGCAAAAACTGAAAGGGAACGCTTTGAGCAGGCTCATCAACATGGATGGAGGGAAAAAAGAATTATCTGCACTGAACAGTAATTGCGTTTACAGGAGGCCTTCCGGTTAAGGCCTTATCTTATGTTACGCAGCCTCCTTTCCTTCGAAAATATCATAGACATACTGATCATATAAGGCAAGCCCATCAGTTAAC
>JBFMCL010000039.1 GCA_040754395.1 Nitrospirota bacterium
ACTGTCCCCGTTATCCACTTCGATAAAGTTCGTTCCGAGAGAATTTATCGAATCCCCATATCTGGCGCAGCGGCTTCGTCCTTCACACATCATTCCTCAACTCACGCAGCGGAATGATGCTTATTCGTAAGAGTTTTTTCGAGACGTTTCAGCCCTATATCACTTCCTCCCTAAAACAGACTCGCGCTGGTTTTTCCTTGGAGAGCAATCTTTCGAATGGAACTCTTGACCCTGAAATTTTCGATATTGTGTATTTCCTGTTCAAACAGACATGCATATATGATTTTTCAAGCGACCAAGACTACCTTTCAAAGCCTACGGGGAAAATGTCATTTATCAGGAGCTACTGTAGGCATTTCTATTAATTATATCAAGTTCAAAAAGAGACCGTTACATTTTAGTAAGTTCTCACTTGTAGAGGGGACATATTTCCTTGAGAAGAGAAATTATTCATCTGATCATACTTCTTATGAATATACTTAATGCCAAGCGGCATGGAACCAGATTACAAGAATGCCAAACAACAAAGCAATGCTCCATGGGGCAAAGCAGGAGATTCCCTTATGAAACTCCCCCCAATCCTTTCAGCTCTGCAATAATATGGCGTGACGGCTGCGGCAATCCTGCTATCTTCCAAGCGATAACCGGATCAGGGAATATCTCGTAGGTGCAGTTTTTCTGCTGATGAACATTTTTGCAGACGGCTCGCGGAATCGGAACTGAATTGAATTCCTTATAGTACGATCTCATGAATCTAAGGATGCCCATTTTTTCGGGGGTTAGCGGACATTTTGTGATGACCCCTTCTTTTTCCGCAATCGCGCATGCAACAGTTTCGTCCCATTCTTCAGCGTTGAGCAGATACCCTTCATCATCCAACATGATGCTTTTCCCTTGTACATCAATTGTCTGCATATCTCCTCCTTTATTCATCCGATCTGGTTTGTCCTTATTCGTCCCTCATCATTGCCGATTTCTACAGAATACTTTCATTCTGTGGTTTCAGCAATGTCTGGGACAGACTTTGCAGTTTTTTTATTGCTGCAGATTCGATCTGCCTCACTCTTTCCCGGCTGACAGAAATTTCCCTGGCCAGATCTCCGAGTGTATGCGGGATTTCCCCGTGAAAACCATACCGCTTTCTTATGACCAAAGCCTGCTGGGGAGGAAGTTGGTGCAGCAATCTGCCGACTTTTTCTTTCAAATCTGAGTTAATTATCTGATCAAGTGCAGACGGTGATTGCTCATCCATCACAAAATCGAGCATGTTCCCGGCTTTTTCGTCTGGAGGAGAATCCAGGGAAAGCGGATTCTTTAATGCTCTGAGAATAGTCTCAACCTTGTAAACCGGCATGTTGAGATAATGTGCTATCTCATCAGGCGTTGGCTCGAATCCTACTTGCTGCCTGAGGATTTTTTCCGCAGCAAGTATTTTATGCGACAGTTCCACCACATGGGTTGGCAGCCGTATCGTTCTTGAATGGTCTGAGAGTGCCCGGGTTATCGATTGCCGGATCCACCACGCAGCATATGTGCTAAACTTATATCCCATTTTGTATTCAAACTTGTCGACGGCTTTCATGAGTCCCAGATTGCCTTCCTGAATGAGGTCCGAGAGGCTCAGCCCTTTGCCGATATAGCGCTTTGCGATGCTCACCACAAGCCTGAGATTGGCAGTAATCATCGCCTTTCTCGCATCAATGAATTCTCGCTCTCCTTCCCGCAGCATGTCCAGCTTCTGTTTCAGGCCGCTCGGCTCAAAAATACAGCGAGCAGGTATCTCTTGGTCACCCCGGCTTTTGCTTCTCGAAAGCCGTAGCTTTTGAAGTGTTCTGTTTGACTTTGCAGCGCCTTTTAATTCTGCCTCCGTATCAGCGAAGAAGGTTTTCATCCTTTGGACAAGAGAAAAAACCTCTTCCGAGGTGAACCTTGAATGTCCGCAGTCGTCAGCCATGGCGAAGGAGCGCGGTTCATTGTTGTTTCCGCCTATTTCCCCTGAATATCCATCCTGTATCGTTTTTGTGGTTCCCGGACTTGATGTGTCGCTCAGGGAATTGGTCTTCACCGGGATGGGACCCTTATCATCCAAGGGCATGGAAGCGAAAACCTCTCTCATCTTCTGCACCGCAGCTTCCATCTTCTTTGCGAGTTCGATTTCACCATTCTTTGTCAGGAGACGGGTTCTCTTCATTTCATTGACAAGGGGAATGAGGAAGTCCTCTTCTGGGGAGATTCTGCGGTCATGACTGCATGATGCCTCATACGCTTGATTCTGATCTTCTCCTGTGGCCAAGAAAATATGTTCTTCCTCTGTCTCGGTTTCCGTGTGATCTTTCATCGTATATCCTTCTTTCCCGTGTGAACGACAAAATTAGCAAAATGAGAAAGCAGGCGCAGGATTTTTCTTTTCGTGTGCACGCATGGAATTAAGGAATTGATGCATCTGAATATCAAAAAGTTGCGGCTTTCTCATGACCATACAACTGTCTATGTCTTTTTTGCTTAAGAATGTGTTTAATACGCGACAATCCTTCTGCAGAGTTACGATGCAAATGTTTTTGACACGGTAGAATTGTAATCTAATTTGTATGCCGTTTTGTGGAATCTCAGGATACAATGTCAGGAGTTTTTCCCGCAAAGCGTCTTCTGAATGGCTCATCGCCCCTGCTCCTCACTCTCATCCCATTTCGCTGATGGCACACCTGCATGAACATTCAATGACTGCCGTGACAGAATGTCTTTTATTTCCTCCTGCAGGCGCCTGCGAAAATGAGAAGCGTTCTTCAGACCATGGCTGATCACGAAGACAAGATCAGAAACAGAAAAAATATGTCTTTCGTCCTCCCAGGTCATTCCCTCATCAAGATCATTCTGAATCGCTGCATGTGCACATAACGGACAATTTGTGAATATTGCATCTTCACCGGTAAGCTTCTTCTGTCCCATAATTTTCCCTTTGTGAGATAGATTCCAGTCCGTGTAAGGAAGGAGGAAAGATAAAGGTGAGATATCCCTTGCTCCGGAGCCTCTAACTTTCCTGCAGGGGGCAATTTGGCCTGAGAAATCCATGTTCGGTTATTTGCTCTTCAACTCGGTTAATGCCTTTTTTACATCTTCGCCGAAACTCTGACAATAGGTATTGTCCATACAGGCGTCAGCGTCTTCCTTGGGCAGGCATACGGTGGTTTCTTTGCTGTTCTTCTTAAGTTTCACGTACCATGCCCCTTTTTCTTCGTCAAAACGCATCAGCGGCGTGATCCCCTGCTCCTGGATCTCCGGATACATCTGCAGAATCTTGTCTTCCAATGCTACTTGTGTGTAACCCATGGCTTCCTCCTTTTTGTTTTTTTTGCTGGATTCTTTCCTAAGAATACATCGGGAATGCGCAGAAGAATATCCGTTTTTATCTGATTTTTTTGTAGGAGCATGTAATTTTTCATGTAGGAAAAAAGAGGACAGAAACATACAACACATGAGTTCTTACAGGGCATGTGGTGTTTTGACAATGCCTACATTTGAGGGAATTGAAAAAAAGAGAGAATAGGTGGGACTCAATTCCCCACCCATTGATGGAAAAGAGGGAGGGATCGAAATTTCAGGGCACAGAGAACTGATTCCCGTTCCCAAAATATATCCCGCCGGTAGCGACCTGCCGGATAGCGCACACAATGTCGTTCGGCATTCTGTCCTTCATGACATATCCGGAGGCCCCTGCCCGGATGGCTGCAGGGCCAAAATACTCTTCAGGGAGGAGACTGCAGATTAGAACAGGCAAGTAGGGTTTCCTGCTTTTCATCTGATGAATAATTCCGAAGCCATTCCGCGCCTGCAACCCGATATCAAATATTACCAGGTCGAATTCATTGGCACAGACCAACTGATATGCGTCACGTCCGTTTTTTGCTTCTGCGGTTACGGTCATATCCTTTTTATCGTTGATAAGCCCTTTTATGGCTTCACGAAAAATGTCATGGTCATCCACGAGAAGTATCCTTGTTTTCATGTACGTATAGCGTGATATCCCGCCTCACCGCGTATAAATTTATCCGGCATACCGATATTCCGAAGCATTCTCAAAGTCGGATTTTTCCGGGGACATCGCTGGAATTTTGACCACGAACGGGCATTTCTTGTGATTATCGTTTGTGCAGTATTCCTCGCGCTGAAAGACGCTCGGAGAATAAATTGCTTCCCCTGCTTTGCAGTACCATCCTATCCAATGAAAACTATGAGGACATTTCATCGCAACCCTCCAAATATACTCTGTTACTATTCTTTGTACCATGAGCACGGCAACGAGGGTATCAGTAGATTTCTGATTTTTCTGTCGGAACAGGTGAGTTTTTTTGTAAGGATATATCCTACAAATTGAACCCAGAGTTGCCGCTCCGGCGAAATTGTGAATCCGGGCAAGGGCGGGGCTCCACGGTCACAGTGAAAGAAGGGAGCGGCGGGGGTTGAATCGATAGTGCCAATTCGCAGGAAGGCCAAAAAGCCATGTGCTTGTGAATTCCTGTCTCTATTCTACGAGGCCGTTTTTTACCGCATAGTGCATTATTTCCGCATTATTTTTCAGGTTCATCTTTTCAAGGATGCGGGTGCGGTAGGTGCTGACAGTCTTCACGCTGAGGAACAATTCATCGGCAATTTCGGAAAGGGTTTTCCCTGAAGCAATCATCCTCATTACCTGATACTCCCGGTTTGATAACGATTCATGAACCGGCTTTTCTGCATCGTCGTCAAATGAAGAGAGTATTTTATCGGAAAAGTCTGAGCTTATATATTTCCCGCCCCGGATAACTTTCCGAATAGCCTTAATGAGTTCTTCCGGTATGCTCTCTTTGGTGAGATAGCCGGAAGCCCCTGACTTCAGAGCCCTGAGTGCATACTGCTCTTCAGGGAACATGCTTAAAATAAGCACCTTGATATGTGGTCTTTTTCTCTTTATATCCCTGAGAACATCAAGGCCGTCCTTGCCCGGCATGGCTATGTCCAGCAGCACAAGATCATACTCTTTTTTTTGCATTGCATCGAGCACTTGCTGACCATTCGCTGCTTCGGTGATCACCGCTTCAGGCATATCAGAAAGGATATGTTTCACCCCTTCCCTTACCACAGAATGGTCGTCTGCAATCAGTAAATGTATCATTTGCGAACTCCTTGTCCCAAAAGTATTCTTATGGTTAGTCTCGTCCCTCCCTGAGGAACTCTTCCGATTTCGACGTCTCCACCCAGCTGCTTCACTCTCTCACGAATCCCTATCAGCCCGAATGATTGAGGATGGGCAATCTCCTCATCAGTGATCCCCCTGCCGTTGTCAGTAATTTCCATGTGGAGAGAGTGAGTCTTTTCCTTAAGAGTTATTTGAATAGCAGAAGCAGCAGCATGCCGGGCAATATTCGTGAGCGCTTCCTGAAGGATACGGAATACCGATATCGAAATATCCCGGTCGATCTCGGTCCTCTCTGCATTTATATCAATATTCCATTCAATTCCCATCCGTTCTCCAAACTCCTTCACCTGCCACTCTATTGCTGAGGCAAGACCGAGGTGGTCGAGGATGCCGGGTCTCAGTTCGGATGATATCCTCTGGACGGTTTTAATGGCAGAGGACAGAAGTTCCAGGTCTTTGTGCAACCTATTGACAAAATCCGGATGTTCCCCTGACAGTTTCTTTTCCAGCCATGCAACATCGATTTTCAGTGCAGTGAGCATGGTTCCGAACTCGTCATGAATCTCGCGGGCTATTTTCTCCCGTTCCTGCTCACGCATCTTCTGCAAATGTGCATAGAGATTCCGGAGCTGTTCCTGGGAAGCCCTCAGTTGCTCCTCTATCTTTTTCTGTTCAGTGATATCCTGAATGGTGCCCACCATGCGAAGAGGAACATTATTCTCACCGAAGATGATCTCCCCCCGTTCCTGTACAGTTTTTTCTTCCCCTGTGGAAAGAATGATACGGTGAATGACGGAATAGGGTTTTTTCTCGAAAAAAGAGTTCGTAACTGCATCGTGGACGGTATCACGGTCGTCGGGGTGAATGAAATCGAGGACTGCTTCATAGGTGGCGCCGAACTGGTTGCGGGAGGTACCGAATATCCGGTATATCTCATTCGACCAGAACAATTCATTGGTCTCTATATTCCATTCCCAGTTGCCGATGTGCGCGATCCCTTGTGCTTCATTCAGGCTTGCTTCACTTCTTCGTAAGGCCTCTTCGGTATCGAATCTGTGTAGTGCCTCTCCGATCAATGATGAGATGGATTCGATAAATTGCACAACCCCGATGGGCGTCTTCCTCTCACGTTCGTCTGCAAGATGGATGAGACCTATAGTCTGCCCCCGGTAGCAGACCGTTATCAGTGCAATGGACAAAAATCCGCTCCTGATGCAATTCCCCCTGAATCTTGTTTTTTCGTCTTCGGACAATCCGTTCAGGAAAGCCTGTGAATTATTGATGCATACCGAACCATTCGGGGTAAGCACAGAAGCATCCTGCGGTTCAAACTGCCCTGTGACTGTTCGTATACAAGCACACATATCCTTGTTCAGGGAGAGCATGTTTTCCAGTTTCCAGAATTCCTGGCTGAATCCGAGGTAAGCTTCGTAAGGAATGAACCCTCTGTTGTCTGCTACCCGTATTCCGACACACCTGCAACCAGTCCACTCGTGAATCACTTTAATGACCGATTGAAGATACTCCTGTTTCGAGCATGTCTGTACGAAAAGACTGAGCAGCGTGTCTGTGACTTCAATCCGGCTTTCTCTCTCCTTCCGCTCGGTGATATCACGGAATATCTGCATCTTGGAAACGGAACCGTCGTCATGGGTAAAAGGAGTGCTGAGGAGTTCGTATGTTCTGCCCGTGGCAGTATAGGTCCATTCCTCATGCACTGTATTTCCGGCAAACACTTCAGGATTCCTGCACCATGAACAAGCATTGTCCACTCCATGGAAATACTGATGACATTTTTGTTCTCGGACAGGACCGAAATATTTTTCAAGCGCTGGATTGATATACTGGATTGTATAGTCCCTTCCGACTATGAGTACCCCGTCGGGTGTTGTATCGAGAATTGTCTTCAATCTGTTCCGTTCGATCTTGATCTTCTCCTGTGCTTTAATACGCCCGGTCACATCGTTCAGGGAGAAGATCAGGAATTTTACTCCACCGGTATTATTCAGCAGGGGGGTGAGCGTCCAGTCCCAGTATGTCACACCCCATTCGGGATGGTCGGGGAACACAAAGGGTTTTGCCAATACTTGATAGGGTACTTTTGTCTCAACCACTCTTCTGAAAATTAGTTCGTTTTCTTCATGAGGATAAAATTTAAAATGGTTATGTCCTGGAATTTCATTGATGTCTTTCGCGCACACATCGGCATATGCTTGATTTACTCGTATAAAATTGAACTCCCTGTCAAGCAGTGCAAGCGGGGTTATCGTATAGGTAAAGAGAGAATCAATAAGATCGGCCTTGTCCCTGATTTCCGCCGTCCGTTCCTGAACCTTTATTTCCAGTTCGTCACGGGCGATTCTTAGCGCATGTTCGCTTTTGCGAAGCGCTTCTTCCGCTTGTTTTCTTTCTGTGATATTGGTGCCGTAGAAATTGACATACCCGAATTCAGGAATCGGTGCAACTGAAAATGACCACGTTTTATCGTCTCCGGGAATCTCAACGACTTTGACTGACAAGTCTGCAAGCGCTTCTGCTGCAAGGTTTCTCAAAAGATCAAGAGCACGGTCTCCTGATGCGGTACCCCAGTGGGTTAAGAAGGACTGACCCGCCTGATTGGCAAATAAAAGTGCGCCGTCACGATCCAGGCGAAACACCGGGTTGGGATTTTCAGAAGGGAATTTTGCGAGCTTTCTGATTTCCTCTTCAGCCAGCTTCTTCTCCGTGATGTCCTGCGTCGTCCCGAACCCTCCAAGCAGGTTTCCTTCCCTGTCAAATTCCAGTTCAGCCCGTTCGCGGACCCACTTTATGGCATCACCGACAATAATGCGGTGCTCGATGTCATATGGTTTACCGCGAAGGGCTGCTGTCCATTTCCGGTCGACATAATCACGGTCTTCCGGGTGGACCATTAAGAGAAAAGCCTCGTATGTCAGGGGTGTGCCCTTGGGCACCCCGAAGATATCCCAGTTCTCATCTGACCAGAGCAATTCATTCTTTTGAACATTCAGCCGCCAACTTCCGGTGCGGGATACGGCCTGAGCGCGATTCAGATCCTCCTCGCTCCTCCTCAGAGTTTCCTCAAAGCCTCTCTGATCAGTGATGTCCAGGCCGGTACCGATTAGATATTCGACTTCCCCCTTCTGATTCAAGAGGGCAGTATTTGTCCAGTCAATGAGGCGGCGCCTGCCGTCTTTTGTGAGCCAGTAATTCTCAAACCTGTTAGGAAACTGACCCGCGAAAAGACTGGCAAACACTGTCTGTACCGGCACGACTTCTTCGGGAAGCAGGAGTAAATCCCAGAAAATCCTGTTTTTTACCTCTTCGAATGTATATCCTGTAACGTCCTGGCATGCCTTGTTGAAATTTACAATGCGACCTTGTCTGTCAAGGACAACAATCAGTGAGCCGACTGTTTCGAGGACCGCTTTATTAAAATCCCATTCCTTTTTCAGTAATGATTCAATATCCACTAGCTTAGTAATATCCATGATGGCCACAGCGCTCCCTGTGATATTTCCATCGGGATCCAATATCGGGACTGCGCTGTTGTGAACAATGGCAAGTGTTCCGTCGAACTTTTCAATTTTCATTACCTGACCGACAACCTTGTCCCCCCGTTGAACAGCACGGGCAGATGCCCATTCTTCAGGCTCGACCGGCTTGCCTGAATCAACCCACCATGCCTTGTATTGAGCATAATCACCGATTGAACGTGCTGCTGGACGGGGACTGCCCCATATCCTCTCAAACGCTTTATTTGCCCTGATATTCCCTCCTTGCAGGTCCACAATGGCAACGCCTACGGGTAGAGCTTCCATAACAGCTTCAAGACGAATTTTCTCGCTGATCGCCTTAGTCCTCTCAGTCTCTATAGCTCCCTCGGCCTGCTTGTGCTCGGAAATATCGCTCATGACCGTCCGGCAGGTAGTATTCTTGCCTTCCTCCTCATTGGAAACAATACTTTCGAGGCCGGCGTGGAAAAAACTACCGTCCTTCTTTTTTATGACGAGTTGGCAAGTCTGTCTTTTACCTGTCTCAAAAACCTTTTTCAGATGATTAAAAAACATCTTCTTGTCTACTGAATACATAATAAACGGCATTTTTATAAGTCGACGTCTTGCGGTGCCGAGCATCGCAGATGCAGTAAGATTTGCTTCGGAGATTAAGCCCTGTCTGGTTAGCGTCAAATATCCCACGGGCGCGAAGTCGTAAAGATCGGTGTATTTTTTCTGCGATGCAATGAGATCGTCCTGCGCGCGGCGCAGTTCTTCATTCTGCATCTCGAGTTCGACCTGATGCACCTGCAGCTCGTGGACAAACCTAGCAAGGCTTTTTTCGGACAGCCCATCATCCTCAAGTCTTTTCTTGGCCGGTGCTTTTCCAGATCTGAGCAGTTTCTCGGCGGCCTTGCGCAGCCGCATTTCATTCATTGCGCGCAACCGTGCGATTTTTAGAGGGTGTGTCTTTCTTATCGCTGCAGATTTGACTTTTGTTTCGGCTCCGATCCTCGCTTTACTATTCTCCCTATCTGGTCTGGTTCTGGATATTTTCTGCCTTGGTTTGGTTTCAGCCAGGCTCTCGACCTTAACCTTTCTTCCGGTACTATTATTCTCTTTTATCCCTGTCCTTTCTCGCTCTTTCGACCTTTGTCTGGTTTTTGATATCTTAGTTGTCATAACTACTCCTAAAGGGTTGATAATAAGCTCAATAGCCTAATATATCATAGGGGCACCCGACATTCAGTTGCCTATAACCTTTCCAGCCTCCCCTTGGTAAGGGCACGAGTTGGAGAGATACCTTTGCAGAGTCCATCCTCGGTCCTCTTCCGTAACAAGCAGGGTGTATAAGTGACGAATCACCTTTTCTTAGGCCCCTTTCTCGGTCACGTCCTCTATTTCCATCATTATCATTGGCTCACCTCAGGCCTGGTCAATCTGCTGTGCGTTGATGAGCATCTTCTTTTTCCCTATCTTCGGAATATCATGCTCCACTTCAAAATTCTCAATTCTGGATTTCTCCGGGAGTACCTTTTCGAGCAATTCTTTTAGTTTCCCGATATTCCACAGTCTTTCTCCCAGTGCGTTGACAAGCACTCCTTCAGTTTCTCCCTTCGAGATATGAAAGGTATGGTAAAAGGCCCTGTTCAGGGCATAATGGAAGACCGAAAGAACTTTTCTCTGGAGTTTGGTGTTCATATATATCAGCAGATTTCTGCAGCTTATCATGTCGAGCTTCGAGAAGGGGAGATGATCGCGTTCTGTACAGAGAGGGCGATCATCTCCCCTGATTTCTTTCTTTATTTTGTATTGGTAAAGAACTGCTCGAAAGCCTCAAGTCCGCCTGCGGAAGCGCCCATGCCGACAACAGAAAATTCTTTCTGAACAGGCTTTGCAGAAGGTTTGGCGACTGCCGTCGCCTTGGCCTTCTCCTTATTCTGTTCGTCTTTCTTTGCCTGCAGTTTTTTTCCACTTGAGGCTTTCGGTGATATTTTTGAGGATTTTTTTGCCATCTCTCTTGCTCTTTAAAAGATTGATAAACCCATACGCCCGTATTTGATGATTGTCACTCCTTTATTTATCGGGAAGAAACGGGAATAAATGTAGAAGCCATGATATAAGCACTTGTAATAATCCTTAAAGGATATTGAATACAGCATATCATAATTGTGACGGTTTTTCATGTATTCCCTTGTTTTGTAGGAAAAATTCCTACAGAAAATATCTCTGGAAACCGACATAAAAATCAGCAATACACCGATAGCATTTCTGTCAGATCACCGGTATAGTTTTATTGAGTATTGGTTCACAATTTTTCATGACACGGAGGTGTAGGAATGCAGACAGAAAAAATGACCACAAGAGTATCGGCATTACTAAATGTAATAGTAGATATGAAAGTGGGCGATCAGGCGGATATCAAAAATCTGATAGAATGCCTTGAATGTAACTGTATCGAAGCCAGTGGTGAAGATGCTGAAATCATAGACATCAAGATCGCGGACCGCAAGCTGTTGATCGAAGGCGAAGACGAATCGTATTAGAGATGTTAAAATTGCCCCCCTCCTTTCCTCCCCTTAGCATGAGGGGAGGATTTCTTTCTCTCAGAAAATCGCCTGCACCCGTATTGAAGGCATGCCAGAAATTTGATAATTTTTAACTATAGAGATATCCTTTGTATCATTCCGCACAAGAACACGCAAAAGGGAGGTAGTATGACAAAAGGTGAGTCTCCAATGAAAACAGGGATATCCGATATAACAGGGAGAATGGTCAGGATCAGGCATGCAAACGAATACGACGGAGTCTTTATCGAAAAGATATTGAAAGCGCATGATATTTTTACGGATGAGATAGATTACAGAAAATTCGTAATAGCAACCGATAATGGCCTGGCTGTTGGCTGCGGTCAGTTGAAACAGATAGGGGAAAACCCGGAAACAAGCTGCGTAATCGTCGCTGCAGAAAATCACTATTCTGATATAGAGCCTTTGATCGTCAGCCATTTAATAGAATTTGCCACTTCTCATACAGTGTACATCTTTACCAATCGGGTCAAAGAATATGAGAAAATAGGATTCAGAAAAGTGCGAAGAAAGGGCAGGGAACTCGATCAGGCTTCTGCCTATGCGTGCAGAAAAAGTCAAAAAAACGCCACACTGATGGCATATCGGAAATAGCCAGCCAGATATCGCTGTTTCAATTTTTCCTGTCTTCCTATGCCTTCCCCGGGTTATAGGCCAAGCAATCCCGGCAAATGCCACTATTAATATAGGGAAAGTATCTGTAGTACTCGATAACGCCGGATTTTAATTCGTAAGATTTCTTCCTACAGGAACAGGTCATATTTCCTACAAGGAAATCAGCAATTTGCCGATATGATTGTCGATCGCTCTTCGGTAAATTGAAAACAGTAATTTACAAAAAACAACGGGAGGTAACTATGAAAAGAAAAGAATCAAAGGAAATCGCAACAAAAGAGCCTTTACGGGTTCTTGCGCCTTTTGAGGAGGCGGAACGCTGGTTTGAGGAGGTGTTCAGGCATCCCTTCGGGCTGTTTGGCAGGCGGAGATGGCCGGTTTTCCGGCATGGGGAATTGGAAGAAATCAGCACCTCGGTAGATATTTTCGAGGACGACAGCAACGTTGTGGTAAAAGCCGAACTCCCCGGCATGAAAAAGGAAGATATCGATGTCACCGTCACTGACCATACCATGAAGATATCGGGCGAGAAGAAACGGGAAGAGAAGGTCGAGAAGAAAGACTACTACTGGGAGGAGCGCTCTTACGGATCATTTGCCCGCAGCTTTCAGCTTCCCTCAGAAGTGCAGACTGACAAGGCAGAAGCAAAATTTAAAGACGGGATTCTTGAGATAAGAATTCCGAAAACAGAAGAGGCCAGGCAAAAAGAGAAAAAAGTGAGCGTTCAGTAGCATTATCGGTTCATGAAAGAAAACGACGGCCCTGGTAAGGGTAAAACAAACAAGTTTAAACAAGGAGAGAAAAAATGGCACAGGTAGCAACAAAAATTACGGAAGAAAAACTTTTGCATCTCATTGAGGACTGGTACAAACTCGAGGACCAGACTATCAAATTTGCCGAGGATATGATGAAGAAATCGGATAACGCCTTCATCAAGGTGGTTATGGAGATCATCAAACACGATTCTCAGAAGCACAAGATAATGCAGCAGTTTGTCATCGATGCGCTGACCAAGGAGGCGGTCCATCTGGCCCCGCAGGAGCTCATTCCGCTCGCTGATATCCTCGAAAAGCATATCCAGGCCGAAGCAAAATCAATGGGCATGGCCCATGCGTGTTCAACGGAGAGCAGGAATTATTTTGTTGACTTCATCATATCGTCCCTTACCGATGACGAAACAAAGCACCACAACATGCTCAAGACTCTCGACCATCTTAAGGGGGCAGTATATCAGTACGGTCAGACCAAGGAGGAGCACCTTACCGACACATTCCGGTAAGCGCGGGGTATGTGTTTACCATCTACCGCAAATGACAGGGTGCTTTCATCTATTTGAAAAGGAGGAAATACGAAAATGGCTGTCGTAGAACAAACGCTTATCAACGGAGTGAATGTAAGAGATATCGAAAACATGGTGAATGCAATCAAGGATGATCCTGGCATTGCACAGTTCAAGTTCCGGATTCAGAATACATGGATTGATGGTGGATTCAATAAGACCTCAGTAGGGAGATTTTATGGTGCGAACCAGGAGCATTCACATCTCAAGACATTTGCTTGGGACGCAGACAAACCGCCCGCGCTTGCAGGAAAAGACCGTGGAGGAAACCCCGTGGAACACCTTTTGGCCGCACTCGCAGCGTGTCTGACGACAACTCTGGTATACCATGCGGCAATTCGTGGGATTACGATAGACGAACTGGAATCCAGTCTCGAAGGAGATATTGACCTCAGGGAATTCCTCGGCTTGTCGAATGAGGTCAGGAGAGGATATCAGAATATACGGGTAAATTTCAAAATCAAGACCGATGAAGAAAATATCGAGAAGTTGAAAGCCCTGAGCAAACTCTCTCCTGTTTTTAATGTAACGGCAAATGGAACAAAAGTTGATGTGCTAGATAGAGAGGAAGTAATTGCAGATTTTCCCGTAAATCTGTGAGAGGAAGAAGGGCGACACGCCTCACGGTAGGACAAAATGCCGACTGAGCATGTCGCTCTTGTTTCCTGAATCCAAATAAAATCAAAGAGTTATATCATGGCATCGCTTTTACAGGCTTATTAGGAAACTCACTCGATACAGGGAGGAACGGCTATGGGAAATATTATACAATGGGAAGCTTCGATAGAAACGGCTATCACGAAAGCGAAGTCGGAAAATAAACCAATATTGCTCGATTTCTTCAATCCAGGGTGAATTGGCTGTCAACAAATGGCTGCGGTTACGTATCCAAATGAAAAAGTAATAAACTTCATAAATGCAAAGATGATACCTGTTCAGGTCCTATTTGATGAACAGCCGATCGCTAATGATTTTAACGTCAAGTGGACGCCTACCGTCATCACGCTTGACTCCACGGGCAAGGAACATCATCGTACTGTTGGCTTTCTTGCCCCTGAAGAATTCATTCCTTCTCTGCTTCTGGGAATAGCGAAAGTGCATTTTGATGGCGACAAGTTCGAAGATGCTCTCGCAACGCTGAACACTCTCCTTGCCGAATATCCGGAGAGTGACTCATCAGCTGAGGCAATATATCTGAAGGGAGTATGTCTCTATAAGAGCACGCATGATGTGAAACCTCTAAAAGAGGCATATGAGAAACTCAATGCGCTCAATCCTAAGGGGGAGTGGACAAAGCGTGCATATCCCTATCGGCTTTTATAGGCAGTTTGTTATGAAGTGGCCGGATGGAGAACCTATACGCATTGAAAATGCCCCGGTCATTTGTTACCATTCATCCGAATGGCTTTTGCCACGCGGTGGTCCGGGAAAATGGAATGGGAGAAGGCTGACCGCGTCGTTCGGATAGGTTCATTTCATGCAGGCTTTTGAGGAGAAAAGCATAGCGCACAAACACTTCATCCTGTCACAAATCTCTCATAATGCCCTATGAAAGGGCAAACGTTCACAGACAAGTCAACTCTGCAAGTGAATAGCACATTAAGGTGGTTCCTTCCAGTAGAACTGTTGAATTCTCATGTCTCTCCGTGTATTGATACCGGCGGAAAGAGAGAAAGAACATCCCTATATTTGATGTAAGAAAAACTCCGACAAAAAAAGATCATTATTCCGACTGTGAGTTATCGAGTTAACGTTGCCACCTAAAAATTTCTTGGATAACCATGAAGTGTATTATAATTAACTGGCAGGATACAGCTGTGATTAAAAGAATAACGATAAAGGCAATCAAGAAGTTATCCAGAGAGAGAATCCCTGTGTCATCTCTGAAAGGCAGGGTTATTCCCTCCAAGAAAAGGAATCTCATAGAGAAAGCCCTAAAGAAAAACCAGATGGAGCATGGTGAACAATGATTGAGGATCTTATCAGGAGAAGCAGAAGTTACAGGAGATTTTATCAGGACAGAAGTGTAGACAAGGAGATACTCGTGGAATTAATCAACCTCGCTAGGCTTTCTCCTTCTTCTGCCAATCTTCAGCCTCTGAAATATATACTCTCCAATACTCCTGAAAAGAACAGCCTGATCTTTCCGTGTCTCGCATGGGCGGGCTATCTGAAAGACTGGTCGGGACCTCAGGAGGGGGAAAGACCGTCGGCTTACATAATTGTCCTCGGCGACACGGAAATCACCAAAAACTTCGGATGCTGCTACGGTATAGCAGCTCAGAGCATACTGCTTGGGGCGACAGAAAAGGGGCTGAATGGCTGTATGCTCGGCTCGATACAGAGGGAAAAATTGAGAGAGGCGCTTGGAATTCCCGAACGATATGAAATACTCCTCGTAATCGCCCTTGGTGTGAAGAAGGAGACCGTGGTCATCGAAGAGGTCAAAGACGGCGATATAAAGTATTGGAGAGATGAAAAGAGCATCCACCATGTTCCGAAGCGGCCACTTTCAGAAATTATTCTGGACTTGTAGCTTTGCGACGGTTCGCATTTAACAACAATACATAATACTTAATTACTTCAAAAGTTCCTGCCATCTGATCTGCGCAAAGTGCACTACTAAGATATTATTAACTGTGAGTAAGAGAGATTTTGAGCGGTTTAAGCCCTGTTACTCTTTTCCCTATTCACAAACACCTCTCCCGACCATGATAGAGAGCAACCCTTCACACAGAACTATTGAAATCTGCAAAAGTAATGTCCAATTTAAGACGTAAAGAGAGGCCACTTTTTTAAGAATGAGCGAAGCAGTGGCTGCTTCTTTTGCAAAGAGCGCATGTTGCCACGAGTATTCATTGTCAATGCGTCGAGTTCCATTGCAGTCATATTGGCCATTGGATTCATTTTCGTATGTGCCCAGACATATTCAACAGGGTTGAGTTCAGGAGCGTAGGGAGGAAAGAAGTCGAGATTCAGTCGTGCATTGACACCAAGCAGCTTCTGTACTTTTTGGGATCGATGAGGCTGAAAACGATCCCACACGATAATGATATGCCCCTGCAGTTCTTTCAGGAGACACAGAAGGAAGGCTACAATCTCGGCTGCATTGATATTGGCATCAGGATGCAGGCGAAAATACATGCTGAGCAAGTTTCTTCGGGGAGCGATGCAAAGCGCACCGATAACAGAGACTTTTTTATGAGAACAGGTTTTCTGATACAGGATAGGAGTTTGCCCACGAGGGCTCCAAGTTCTCCTGACCAGCGGAGCCATCAGCATGCCGCTTTCGTCGATAAAAACGATATGCGATTTCAGTTTGGCAGCTTTTTTTTGCTACGAGGCCAATCAACCTTGACCCACTCTTTGATTCTTGTCTCATTCCGCTCTATGGCACGTCGCTCCGGTTTCTGGGGACTCCATCCGAGATCATGGAGAATACGGCCAATATGATCTACATGATACCGGACACCAAAAAGAGAATGAATAAGCTGCGCGACCCGGGGACATGTCCAGAGGTCCGTCGGATAGCCTGCTTTCCTCGATCCTTTCAGCAATGCTTTCTCCAGTTTTCGAAGATAGATACTATCAAGCTTGGGGGGTCTCCCCGATGCCTGCTTGGCACGGATGCCCTTTTCACCTTTCTGGCGGTGTGTTGCTTTCCAGCGACGCACACTTCGGCGATCGACGCCAAGCATAGCGGCTACATCAACAGGCTGGTATCCATCCTGAAGAAGAGAGATGGCACGTCTGCGACGGTGTTCCAATTCCTTTGGGCTTCCATGAGGTCTCATTATTTCCCTCCTGCCCAAAGTATAGGTCATTATTTATGCAGGTGTCAATAATTAAAGGTTAACCCGTAACTCCGCCAGATTTACGTAATATGTAGACCCAATTTCTCGATCAGTTTTTGGGTTCTACCTGTTATTTCCGCAATATGCCATGAGTCATTGATCTTCACTTTTTTGATTTCCAGCAAATGCATCAGCAGGTCCCGTGGAGAGAATTTAGACAGGAGTTGTTTTTCCGACAACAATTTGTAAATGTGGCAGTACCACTGCAA
>JBFMCL010000040.1 GCA_040754395.1 Nitrospirota bacterium
CTCTGCTCAATGGGGAAAGGAACCCCGATGCGTTTGCACCGGCAGACAGCACAGAAACGTCCATCATGGAAATCATAATGCTTTACATTGAAGACCATTACAGCAAAGAATTGGACCGTGAGCATCTTGCGCACAAAGCCGGCATGAACATCCACAGATTCAGCAGGGTGTTCAATGAAACGTTCGGACAGAGCGTGAAATCATACCTGAACCATATCAGAATCCATAAGGCGGCAGAACTTCTCAGAAACAGCAAAGAATTGAGCGTCACCAAGATAGCAGCATCCGTAGGTTATACTAATATGGTACATTTTGAGCGGGTTTTCAGGGAAGTATTTGGCACCTCACCGAGAAAGTTCAGAATGAACTATAACGCAGAATCTGCACAGAGCAGACATCTATGGCATTTTGAATAAACCATCTGCGACCTCGGAACAGAAAAAAACACCTCCTCAGAATAGGTTTTCATAAAACACACAAATCCTTTTTCTCATCCCAGCAGCGTTCCAAAACAAGGAGTTTTATCCCTCCAGAAAGTTTTTTTTCAAAACGCACAAAATGTTGATAAAAAAGCACAAAATGATTAGACAGGGAAACGGGGCTTTTGCTATATTAGCCTCAAATTGTCTTTCCGGGGGGAAATATGATTCCAAGAAACCATCTTGCCAATACTGGAACTTTTCAAAGCAATTAAGGATAATCTTGACGCATTAGACAGGAAAAGACACCAAGAGCTTCAGTAAAAATTTTTAATATTATCGAAATGGCTGGAGGGATAACATTATGAAGAAGGCATTATTATTTCTATTCATATTTCAGTTTCTCATCTTTTCATCAGTCTTTGCCCAAACCCCTGAGATCACCAACGGCCTCAACTACCTCACCTCTACCCAAAACCCTGACGGCTCATGGGGAAGTGATATAACAAATACAGAGCTACTGCCTTCAACCGTATCAATAATAGAGACATTGCAGATTCTTAATCAAGCCGGAACAGTCAATTATTCGAATGCCGTTTCATGGCTTCAGGCCGAAGGATTATATACCACCGATTACCTCTCTGAAAGAATCAATGCCCTTTCCGTTGCGGGAACCGATGACGATCTGCTCCTTTCATACCTTGATGAAATGCTCTTTGCATGGGGTGGGGATGCAGATTCCACAAGCATGATTTTTGACACCTCTCTTGCCCTTCAGGCCTTTAAAAAAATCAACCATCCCGATCAGGATATCATCAGCTATGCATTGGGGTATCTGATGAACACCCAAAACCCTGACGGCGGCTGGGGGTTTTATCAGGACGACGACAGCAATGTATACATGACCGCAATAGTACTGCAAACGTTCATCCAATTCAACGATATCTACGATCTCCAATCAGAGATCGATGGCGCTACCGCATATTTATTAACCAAACAGAACCCTGACGGAGGCTTCGGCAGTTCTCCTTCAACCGTCTACGAAACCTCCCTTGCCCTGATTGCACTGATTGACAGCGGGCAGGGCAGCCCGGTGCAGATACAGAACGCGATCAACTATCTTTTATCCACCCAGTTCCCCAACGGCTCATGGGGAAATGAACGATATTCAACTTCTTTGGTACTCAAGATAAAAAATGCTTGACAAGGGATGGGGGGGGGGCAGTGTATAATGGTTGCTAAATCTGTCTCAAGGGGGAGTTCAGATGAAAGCACACCATAATCTTGCCTTAAAAATTATTGCTGTTCTTATTCTCTTCTTTTTTACCTGGACCTTCGGAGGATTGTTTGATATAGCCTACGCGGTAAAAAACAGCCAACAGGCAATAGGCAGCAGGCAGGAGTCAAAGTCAAAAGGCAATCAACAGAGCAAACCGGAAAAACCGGAAGAGAAGTTCCAGAGGACGCTTGATGAGATCGAACAGATAATCCAGGAAGTTGAGAAGGTGGGAAGTTTAGAAGATGAGAAGAAGAATAAACTCAAAACCAAGAAGACGGAGATAGATGCCCTTGATGTGGAGATAAAGAAACAGTTTGCGGAAACAGAGAAGAAACTGAAGGATGAGGGGTTACCTCAGGAAATCCTCGACCGGCACTACAACTTCGTAAAGCATTACAACGACAACCTCAAGGAACTCAAGGATAACCTTGATGCCATAGACAAGGCAAAAACAGAAAATGAGAGAGGCAAAGAGATAGAGAAAGCCAAAAAGTTTCTTGAAAAGGTAACACCTCCGAAGAAACACACGCCCCTTGATCCGAACAAACTGCCACACAGAACAATGGAACCGGTATTCATAGAGCCGAGGACAGCACCAGAACAGTTTACCGAAGGAGTGGTGAAACAGGCAAAAAGCAATCAACATAAACCGATCCTCGTGGCTTCAAACGGATCGCTGGATGGTCTATTGGCTTCAGCCAACGAACCCATCCTCCTTGCAGCAGCAAATCCCCCAACATCTGATGATTTATCACAGACCATCGAAGTCCAGTTCACCCCTGCGATACAGGCAAAGGCAGCAGAACTCAACCATAATCCCACAAAGATCTATAACTGGGTAAGAAACAATATTGAATATGTTCCCACCCATGGCTCGATTCAGGGAGCAGATTACTGCCTTCAGACAAAGCAATGCAATGACTTTGATACCGCATCATTACTCATAGCCCTTCTCCGTACCTCAGGCATCCATGCCAGATATGTATACGGAACCATAGAACTTCCCATAGAAAAGGTAAAGAACTGGCTGGGAGGGTTTACGGACTCCATGGAGGCATTACGGCTATTAGCCTCTGCCCGGATACCGGTCAAAGGGCTAACCGAAGGAGGAGCAATCAAAGCAGTTCAGCTTGAGCATGTATGGGTAGAGGCATGGGTAGATTATATCCCATCAAGGGGAGCACGGCACAGGGCAGGACAGGGAGACACCTGGATACCGCTGGATGCAAGTTTTAAACAGTATGCCTATAAAGAGCCTATGGATTTTCCTCAAGCAGTCGGGTTCAATACCCAAAATTTTGTTGATGAAGTTCTGACTGGAAGTACGATTGATCCGATTAATTCGTCAGTATCAAACGTTCCACAAGAATTAATACTTCAGAGAATGCAGGAATACGTGCAAAGTGTCCATCAATATTACGATACAAATCTTCAAGGTAAAACCATTGAAGATATAGTGGGTTCAAAGAAAGTAGTAGTACACGACTTTCCATATCTATTAGGTACTCTTCCGTATAAGACAATAACAGTGGGCAACAAGTATTCTCAGCTGCCGGATTCCCTCCGATGGAGGATAACTTTTCAGTTATTCAACAGCATTTATTCTATTGATCCAGATCTATCATATACGGCATCAACAGCATCTTTGACTGACAAAAGCATAACCCTAAGCTACAGACCATCGACCACAGCCGATGAAGCTTTAATTCAGAAGTATGGATATATCGAGACAGTACCCCCTTATCTTCTAAACCTTACTCCTGAACTGATAATCGGCGGCGAAACGAAAGTATCCGGCATTCCCGTCGGTTCCGGAAGAGACTTAGATTTTGTAATGACTTTTATCTCGCCTAAAGGGCCTCCGGATATTATTAGAAACAAGGAGACAGCTGGCGCTTATCTTGGCATAGGACTGGATCTTAGCTGGCTGTCCAAATCATTGCTCGACAAAAAAATAGAGGTATTGAATCAGATTTACAGTGAGCCGTCTCCAAATATGAATAGAAAAATACAGGAAGGGTTCAGCCTATTAGCGGCCGTCTATTTCGCTGAAGTAGATGCAATGAACATGATAGGAGAACGATTTGCTAACATTGTAGATGTTAGGCTGCCTTCTGCTGCTATTGTGGGTGAAGATATAGCCGTACATTATATATTTGACTCTCCAATAACTCAATCATTTGCTGGGCTTTTTATTGATGTGGACAGAGATATTCATACAACTCAGGCAAGAGATGGTGATAAGAATAAAGTGATAACGTTCAATATCGTATCAGGTATGAACGGATCAGCTATGGAACACGCCCTCTGGGAACAAATCTACAAACTCCCAGGTATCTCCGCTATCAAAATTCTTAAACAAGCCAATGAAATGGGAATTGCCAACTATAAGATAGACCAATCGAATATTTCTTCTGTACTTCCTATGCTTCAAGTTTTTACTGATGCCAAAAACGACATTATCAATGCTGTAAATGCTGGGAAGATTGTCTACATACCAAAGGCTAATGTTCAATATTATGGTTGGGAAGGCACAGCTTACATTGTAATGGATCCAAACAACGGCACAGCTGGATATATTATCTCTCAGGGATTATCAGGTGGCGCAGATGGGCAGGATGAAAGATGGTGGGATTGTACAGAATCACTTTTACAACTCTTTGATACCGTACCTTTATGCAATGGACAAAAGTGTTCAACGTTACTTTCAGTTGCGATTGATCATGTTGCATTTGCTCTTGCTCTTTCGGATATAGGAAGATCAAGCTCTGATCTTCCGACAAAAGGGAAGACCTCAATTGTCGCTTATATAAATTTGATTGTTGGCATAGCTTCTTTACATCCACGTTTAGGTAAAAGTATAGGATTTGTTATAGCAGCTTCAGTTGTAGAATTTCTTCTTTGGGCGAACGCATACAGACTAAATGAGGGGAAATGGCCAATTTTAGAAGAAAATCCTTTAGGAGACTGCTCAGATTTATTTACTGATTTATTATGTGATGCCTTCGGATGCTGAGAAATGGTTAAGTAATATGGAAATACTATTGCTTTTTACAATCACTATTTTAACCGTTCCTTTTTCAATTTCTTTACTTTACAGTTTTTATAGGTATCAACATCGTCCTAAAGGACAAGTATTATTGACAATCAAATCAATAAGCTCAGAAAGAAAGATATATGGCATCGTTTTATCCCTAATTTTTGCATTGATAGCAGCATCTTTATTACTTGTATATCTTGGGGAAGAACTAAAAGGCCATAAAATTGATCTTATAGGATGGATAGTTATAGTGGAGGTTATCATTTTTTTTGGTGTTCTTTCGTTAGCAGTTTTTCAACGCAGAGCGGGAAATGTCTTGCAATTCACTGATAAAGGGATCATCTTGGATTTCGAATTCTTTGAATGGGATAAAATTGATGAATATAAATGGGAAATGGCAGTTAGATTTCTTGGGTTAGTAGTTCATTACAAAGAGAATCCAGATGGTGATATTTTATTCTTTCAAAGCGGCTGGCGCTGGCGCAGATCACACTATTCCTTTGATGCTAATACAAAACAACAGGCTAATAATATCCTGAAAAGTAAAGGAAAAATGAAACCCTGATTCATTTAAGTGCAATATTTTCAATAAACAAAAAAGGGGACAGGCAACTTTTTACTGGGTATTTAGCAAGCAACTCTGATGACATCGAAAACATTAGTGAATAATATTATCGACATGGGTGGAGGAATATTATGAAGAAGGCAATACTTTTTTTGTTCTTGTCTCATTTCCTTTTTATTACATCAGTCTTTGCCCAACCTCCGGAAATCACCAATGGCCTCAACTACCTCACTTCCACCCAAAACACCGATGGCTCATGGGGAAGTGATATAACAAATACAGAGCTACTGCCTTCAACCGTATCAATAATAGAGACATTGCAGATTCTCAATCAAGCCGGAACAGTCAATTATTCGAATGCCGTTTCATGGCTTCAGGCCGAAGGATTATATACCACCGATTACCTCTCTGAAAGAATCAATGCCCTTTCCGTTGCGGGAACCGATGACGATCTGCTCCTTTCATATCTTGATGAAATGCTCTTTGCATGGGGTGGGTATGACGATTATGCAACCAACAATCTTGACACCGCTTTAGCCCTCCAGGCATTGAATAAAATCAACCACCCTGATCAGGATACCATCAGCTATGCATTAGGGTATCTGATGAACACCCAAAACCCTGACGGCGGCTGGGGGTTTTATCAGGATGACGACAGCAACGTGTATATGACTGCAATAGTACTGCACACGTTCATACAATTCAACGACATCTATGACCTCCAGTCAGAGATCGACAGCGCCGTTGCCTATCTTCTCACAAAGCAAAACCCTGACGGCGGCTTTGGATTGGGAGGGGGTAACCCCGCCCTTACAAGTACCGTCTACGAAACAGCCCTTTCTCTGTCCGCATTCATTGACAGCGGACAGGGCAGCCCGGTGCCTATACAGAATGCGATCAATTATCTTGTAACCACCCAACTCCCTAATGGCTCATGGGAAGACGATCCCTATTCAACAGCCCTGGCACTAAGGGCATTAGCCAATGTAAAACCCAACCTCTCCCTCTCATCCTCAGACCTCACCTTCTCCAACCCAACCCCGACAGTCGGCGAAACTATCTCCATCATTGCAACGATCCATAACATTGGCCCCGCTCAGGCAGATAATGTACTAATCCACTTCTATGACGGCAACCCATCCTCAGGCGGAACATTTATCGGCGAGACTACCATCCCCTCAATTACCGCGTACGGCTCATCACCGACAAGCATCTCCTGGACCATCCCGACCGCATCAGCAAGAACAATATATGTAAAAGTAGACCCATCAAACACCATCGACGAACTCGATGAAGAGGACAACATAGCATCAAAGAACCTCACCTCAGCAACCTTGCCTGATTTGAACATCACCCCAGCAGACATCACCTTCAGCCCCGTATCGCCTATGTTCAATGAACCGGTGCATATAGCAGCTACCGTTAGGAATACCGGTGAGACAGAGGCAACAAATGTCTCAATCGATATCTACAATGGAGATCCTGATGCCGGAGGGGTACGTATCAGCGGTACCACATTCCCCACCATAGGAGCAGGCAGTTCCGTGACCGTGCAGCTGACAGCAAATTTCGTGGCAGGCAGCCATAGCATATATATCACTGCGGATAAAGAAAACACCATACAGGAAACGAACGAGACCAACAACACTTCCTTCAGAACCCTGCTGGTAGGAAGCGGATACATCGATCTGTCCATCGCAAAAAGTGACATCATTTTCAGCCCTTCCAATCCTGTTGAGGACGATATCGTCACGATCACAGTAACTGTCCATAATGAAGGAGAGCTTGAAGCAACCAACGTCCTGGTCCAGTGCTACCGTGGAGACCCTGATGCAGGAGGTGTACAGATCGGCACTGATATGACGATTCCGGCAATTTCAGCGAGGGGAACCGCAATCATCAGCATCCCGTGGAACAGCACCGGACATGCAGGCAATAATGATATATACATCAAGGCAGACCCATTCAATACCATATCAGAGTTGAATGAATCATACAACAATATGGCATTCAGGACGATCAAGGTTGCAGCCAAGGCGGGGGCTGATATTCTTGTATTGCCGGCAAACATCACCTTCACACCCTTTGCGCCGACCACCGGCGACACCGTACTCATCTCCGCAACAATCCGGAATACAGGGACTGCCGATGCAAGCGACGTCCTCGTGGAATTCAGCCTCGGAGATCCGAATAAAAGCGGAGCGCTTATCATAGGAAGTCAGACGATACCGACCATCGCTATGGGAAGCCATGCCGTTGCACAACTGTCCTGGAATACCACGGGCTTTACAGGGAGTTACGAGATCTATGTCCAGGGAGACCCCTTCAATGCAGTGAAGGAACTCAGCGAAACGAACAACATCGGATCTGCTCCCATCGACATAACAGCCCCTCAGGGACCGGACCTCACCATCACCTCCGTTGCGACGATGAACCTGCTGACCGATACACAGACACTTGTCCTCTCGGGATCAATAACCGTCACTATTGAAAATAAAGGCACCCAGGATGCCGGCCAGTCCTTTGCCCTCACCGCGTTTGAAGACAGAAACGGGAACAAAACCCTTGACCCTGACGCTGATACCATATTAGGAAATATGCTTTATACGGGCAATCTTTTGGCGGGCGGAACAGACACGCTCCAAGTTCCTGTTTACGGTACTACCCTCTTCAGAGACAACCTGATCTTTATCATGGTGGACAGCGGCAATTCAATTTCCGAACTCGATGAGATGAACAATATTGCGGGTACGGCAGATGCGTGTGAGACCAAGCTGGCCAAGTCCATTCAGCCCGTCCAGAAATGGGCATGGACAGGAAGCAGCATCCTGCCTGAGTACAACCAGGTGATGCATACCCCTGTTGTTGCCAGGATTATCGATACCAACGAAGACGGACTTATAGATGAAAGAGATATTCCTGCAGTAATATTCCAGACATTCAAGGGGAGCAACTATGGCAGCGATGGTGTCCTGAGGGCGGTACGAGGAGATAACGGGCAGGAGCTATTTACCGTAACGGAACCGCTTTACAGAACCTCTCCTGTTGGGAATATCGCAGTCGGTGACATTGACCATGATGGCCTGATAGAAATCATCGCACCAAAGAGCGGAAACGGGATATTTGCGTTTGAACATGACGGCACATTCAAATGGTCATACCCATACGGAGGACCCGGATGGGGAGCAATTGCTATTGCCGATATAGATACAGACGGCAGTCCCGAGATAATATCGGGCGCATATGTGCTGAACAGTACGGGCACGTTAAAGTGGTCGGGGATTTACGGTGGCGGACCCGGGGATCCCATCTCGCTCGTTGCAGATATCAACCTTGACGGCAAACCCGAATTAGTCGGCGGCAATAAAGCATACAATTCCGTCGGCACGCGTATATGGGGGACTACCTTCACAGATGGATACAATGCACTCGGAAACTTCGATGCAGACCCCTATCCCGAGATCGTCCTCAATTCACGGTTCAGAACCTATCTCATGGAACATGACGGATCGCTCAAATGGGAATCGACTGCTGTATATTTCAGCGGCACCGGAAGTGCACCGACTATAGCAGACCTCAATGGCGACGGAATTCCCGAAATCGGTGTCGCGGGGGGTAGTCGTTATATTGTCTTTAAAGCCGATGGGAGCAAGCTGTGGGAAAGCACCATTTTCGATCAGTCCAATGTTGCATCCTCAACGGTGTTTGATCTTGACGGAGATGGCCGGCTGGAGATTCTGTATGCCGACAACCAGTACCTGCGGATTTTCAGAGGCTCTGACGGCTATGTTCTCTTCTCCACGCCCAATTCTTCGGGAACTGCCTGTGAATACCCCGTTGTCGCTGACATAGACAATGACAGTCGTGCAGAAATCATCGTAAGCGCCAACGATTATGCAAGCTGGTCATGGGTAAACGGGCAGGGGGTCCATGGCATCCGTGTTTTTGAAAATGTGAATGACAGCTGGTCGAACACCAGAGCAATCTGGAACCAGCACACCTACCATATTACCAATGTCAACGATGACGGCACCATCCCGCGCAACGAGCAGAACAACTGGGAGGTCTACAACAACTACCGGTGCAATGCACTATTGCCGGAAAAAATCATCGGGACTGCGGATATCACCGCATCCTATATTACGATAGACCAGACCAACTACCCGCAATCCATAACCCTCTCCGTCCGCATCGGCAACGGCGGGGCAGTATACCAGGACGCAGGAGTGCCGGTAGCCTTCTATAATGGAGACCCCAACCAGGGCGGTCTCCTTATCGGGACCGCTGTTACCACAAAAACACTCAATCCCGGAACCTATGAGGATATCACCATCACCTGGAGCACTCCTCCGGCAGGAACCCATACCCTCTACGCCATTGCAGACAAAGACAACCGGTTCAACGAATGCAGGGAAGGCAACAACATCGCATCAGCGGAATTCACTATCGGCACAGAACCGCCTGTGTATAACCCCGACCTTGCCATCTCCCAGTCCGACATCACCATCGTCCCTCCTGATCCCATCGAAGGCCAGGAGGCGGGCATCGGCGCAGTCATCCACAACATCGGCAATGCAGATGCCTATACAATAGAAGTCCGCGTCTATGACGGAGACGCATCAACCGGAACCCTTATCGGAACCATCCAGATCCCCTTCATTCAGGCAGGCGGAACCTCCTATATACAGATCCCCTGGAATACCTTCGGCCAGTCCGGAAGGAACTACCTCCATATCCTTATTGACCCGCAGCACCTTATCGAAGAATCCAACGAAAACAACAATGCAACCCTCAAACCGGTAGATGTCACCCCGCCGACCCTTCCTGACCTCACGATCACCTCAACGGACATCGCCTTTTCCCATCAGACACCGCAGGAAGGAGATCCGTTCACCATAACCGCAACCATCCATAACCTGGGTACAAGCGCAGCGTCCGTTAAGGTCAACCTCTATAACGGAAATCCGGACAATGGCGGCACACTCCTTGGTACCCGGATGATCTTCCCCGTCATCCCCTTCGGAGGCCAGGCGCAGGTGACTTTCCCCGTTGACACCGTCGGCTTCTCCGGCAACCACCGCTTCTGCCTTGTCATCGACCCTGACCACACCATCACCGAACAGCGGGAAGACAACAACCGAGCATCATCCGATCTCTTAATTGGCACCATCGGCCTCACCCTTACCGAGACAACCGATAAATCACAATACCAGGAGAATGAAGATGTCCTCATAACCGTGCATATTGCCGATCTCCAGAATCAAACAAGAGCCCTCCAGGTTGACATCCGGGTGTTTGACGCAGGCGGCTTCCTTGCGGCAACACTTCCCGCGCAATCCATCACCCTGAATCCTTTACAGGCACAGACCTTGAACTTCACCTGGAACACCGGCAGTACCCTGATCGGCACCTATACGCTCAGGGCAACGGCCTATGACACCGGCATGCACCCTGTTGCCAGAACGTCACAACAGGTCAGCATCATATCTTCATCGGGCATTACCACAAACCTTGTTCTTGATAAGATATCCTATCCAGCAAATGCGCAGGCACGGATCACCGCAACCGTCACGAATGAAAGCGCCAACAGTATCTCCACGGACCTGACCGCAACCATCACCATCAGGAATGCCTCAGGCCACGTCGTCCTGACCGAAGATACCCCGATCGGCATCCTCACCCCGTTATCGGATCACACCTTCACTACCTACTGGAATACCGGCACCAATCCTCCGGGCGCATACCCGGTCACCCTTACGGTAAAGGATCAGGCCGGCACAGTACTCTCAACCTGCACAAAGAATCTCATGATCAGCAGTGACATCAAGCCCTCGGTACTCCTCAGGGGGCAGATCTCGGTAGATGCCCGGAGCATCCTCCAGGGAGCACCGGTAACCATACACTACAGCATCACCAATATCGGCAACATCGACATCTCACAGGTAACCCTCTCCATCCTTACGGTGCATGTCACCGAGCTTATTGTCTATGACACCCTCACCGACCAGACTGCCTTGACCATGGGCAGCACCTACACCAATAACCAACAGCTCACTACCAGCAGCTATAACGCAAAGGACTACCTCGTCATCCTCAGGGCAGCGGTCTCCGGGGTCACCGAGACCCTTGCGAGCACCTACTTCCGTGTGGAGGGAGCGCCTTCAGCGCCGTCCCTCTCCTCACCGGCACACGGCGATGATGTGGAGACCTTTACCCCTCTACTGAGCATCAACAATGCTTCAGACCCCAATGATGACGATCTCATCTATGAGTTTGAGCTCTATGCCGACAGCGGGCTCACGACCCTCATCGCCGCATCAGAGGCTATAGAGGAAGGTGTACATATTACCTCCTGGCCAGTGCCGGTTGCGCTTCAGGAAAACCGTACCTACTCCTGGAGGGCACGGGCATATGACGGGCTCCTTTACGGAGAATGGATGCTGCCTGCGATGTTCAGGGTAAACCTTGTCAATGAGCCACCCACTGCGCCGACCCTGTCTGCACCGGCTGATGCCACCGAGGTGGATACCGGAACCCCGGTGCTTGTGGTCAATAACGCCTCGGACCCGGACAGCGCAGGGCTTACCTATAACTTCGAGGTCGCACTCGACCCTGACTTCACCAACATCGTCACATCACAGATAGGGATATTCGAAGGCGAAGGGACCACCTCCTGGCAGGTCCCGGTCACCCTCAACGAGAACACCTCGTATTACTGGAGGGCACAGGCCGATGACTGGCTCATCGAAGGCCCGTGGATGGTGACCGCCTCGTTCTTCGTGAACACCGCCAATGACGCGCCGACCGCACCGTCTGTCCTGTCACCTGGCAATGCCACAGAACTCCCGGCCCTTGCGGTGGACATCACCGTCATCAACGGGACAGATGCTGATTACGATCCCCTTGGCTATGTCTTTGAGATCGATACCGTGCAGACCTTTGATTCACCGAATCTCATCCGGTCAGCCACGATCCCTGAAGGCACGGGGACGACCACCTGGCATGTCGCAGGGTTGACCGATAATGCCCGGCACTACGTCCGCGCAAAGGCAACCGACGGTCTTGCTGAAAGTCCCTGGTCAGAAGTCACCGCGTTCTTTGTGAACACCGCCAATGACGCGCCGACCACACCGGTCCTTGCAAATCCGTCAGACGGCGCAGGCGTGAACGTCTTTACCCCGACGCTTTCTGTGCATAACGCAGCAGATATTGACGGAGATGTCCTGACCTATGAGTTCGAACTCTATGACCACTCCATGAACCTCGTGTCATCTGCAGCCAATATCGGAGAAACCCAGGATATCACCTCATGGACGGTTCCTGTGACACTTACGGAAAACCAGACCTACACGTGGAGGGCACGGGCTTTCGATGGGGAACTCCACAGCGCCTGGATGTCATCGGCCTTCTTCATGGTCAACACCGCCAATGACGCACCGACGGCACCGCTGCTTAATGCGCCTCATGAGGGAAGCAGCATCGACACACTCAATCCCACGCTCTCCATCAGGAATGCCACAGACCCGGACAGCGATACGCTGACCTATGACTTTGAGGTATACCGCAGTGGGACACTGATACAGTCCATTGCCGGGGTACCGCAGCACATCTCGGGGATAACATCCATCACACTGACAGCGGCACTTGCGGACAACACGTCCTATCAGTGGAGGGCACGGGCATTTGACGGTGACAGATACGGCGAGTGGATGGCGACGGCAACGTTTTCAATACATCTGCCAATTCAGCACATCACGGCTACCATTGATTTTGACCCCAATACGTTGAACCAGGGGAGCAATGGCAAATGGGTGACAGTGTATATCGAACTGCCGGCTGGATACCACGTCAATGATATTACGGTCTCCTCGATCCTTCTTGCAAATACTGTCCCTGCAGAAGCATGGCCGTTTGCCATTGAGGATCATGACAAGGACGGCATTCCAGACCTCAAGGTAAAGTTCAGAAGGAGCGATGTGATCAGTATCCTGCCTGCCGGGGACAGTGTACCTGTGCATGTGACAGGCACTGTGGGAACAGTGACATTTGACGGCGTAGACATCATACGGGTAATACATTAAGCGTGGAGGGAAAACGATGAATTCAAGATATACCAGAACGTTGAGGATAGTATCAGCAATTGTACTCTGTTTCTTCACCTGGACATTCGGAGGGGTGTTCGATATAGCCTATGCCGTAAAAGCCAGCCAGCAGGCAGCAGGCAACAGTCAACAGGTAAAATCACAAGAGTCCAAAGAACAAAAACCGGAAGAGAAGCTTGAGAAGGCCCTGAATGACCTTGAGCAGTTCCTTTCCGACACCTCCACCGACACAGATACGAAAAAGGGCAAGGCAAAAGGGAAGAAAGGGGAGATCGAGGCCCTTGATGTCGAGATGAAGAAACAGTTCTCCGCCACCGAGAAGAAGCTCAAGGACGAAGGGCTTCCCTATGAGATACTGGAGCGGCATTACGACTTCGTAAAGAAATACGACAATAACCTCAATGAACTCAGGAACAATCTTGATGCAATAGAAAAGGGAAAAGACAAGAAAGAGACAGATACCGCAATAGAGAAAACGAAGAAGTTCCTTGAGAAGGTAAAACCCCCGAAGAAACATGTCCCCCTCGACCCGAACAAACTCCCTCACAGGACAATGGAGCCGGTGTTTACAGACCCGAGGGAAAAGCCTGAAGAATTCACAGAAGGCAAAGAGATGAAAGCCGTGAGCAAAGAGCAGAAGCCGGTCCTCGTCGCGTCGAATGGTTCATTAAGTGGTCTCTTGTCTCCTGATACGCTATCGAGTATGTCATTGCGAGCCGAAGGTGAAGCAATCTCCCAGAACATTCTGCTTGCAGCAGCAACTCCTCCAAACACATCCGACCTCGCCGAAACCATCGAAGTGAAATTCACCCCTGCGATACAGGCAAAGGCAGCGGAGCTCGGACACAACCCGACAAAGATATATAACTGGGTGAGGAACAACATCGAATACGTGCCAACCTATGGAAGTATCCAAGGAGCGGATTATTGTTTGCAGACAAAACAGTGCAACGACTTTGATACAGCATCACTATTAATTGCCCTTCTCAGGGCCTCAGGCATTCACTCACGGTATGTCTATGGGACTGTTGAGATACCGATAGAGAAGGTAAATAACTGGATCGGAGGGTTTACGGATTCCATGGAAGCCCTCCGGCTTCTTGCATCTGCCAGGATACCGACAAAGGGGATGACCGTAGGCGGCAAAATCGAATATGTGAGAGTAGAGCATGTATGGGTAGAGGCATGGATTGATTACATCCCGTCAAGGGGTGCAAGGCACAGAACAGGACAGGGAGACACCTGGATACCCTTGGATGCGAGTTTCAAGCAATACAATTATACACAAGGCATAGACATAAAGACAGCAGTGCCCTTTGACGCCCAATCGTTCATTGACCAGATACAGTCCACGGCCACCATCAACGAAACAGAAGGCTATGTCACCAATGTAAACTCCCTCTTCATCCAGCAGACAATGACTGACTACCAGACGCAGGTGCAGAATTACATCACACAGAATTATCCCAATGCCACAGTGGGAGATGTGCTTGGGAAGAAAGAGATACAGAAGCAGGAGTTCTCCTATCTATTAGGGACATTGCCTTATAAAACAATAGTAAAAGGTTCAACCTATGCAAGCATCCCTGACACCCTCAGGCACAAACTGAACTTTAACGTCATAAAGGACATGTATGACGAAATCATGGGAACTCCCATCAACATCACCAAAAGCCTTCCTGAGCTTGCAGGAAAGAAGATAACGTTGAACTATTCCCCGGCAACAGCACAGGACGAGGCAGTAATCAACTCCTATCTCCCAAAACCCCATGCAGACGGAACCCCTATACAGCCCAACGAACTGCCTTCATCTTTACCCTCGTATCTGATAAACTTGAAACCGGAAC
>JBFMCL010000041.1 GCA_040754395.1 Nitrospirota bacterium
ACGGGGCGGATGCGTGAGTTGTATTTGGATGGTGATGATGTTGCGCTTGCGGGGCGTGTGTGGCCAGAGTTTTCATTTCGGCGCCATGTGCGTGAGCATGTTGATATTTTCATGGGGCGCAGGGATGATGGTCATAGCAATCAGATATGGCGGTCATGGGATTTCGGTTACCGGCATCCTGCGGTAACGTGGCATCAGATAGACAGGGAGCGCGATAGGTGGAATGTGTTGGCGGAGTTAGAAGGCGAGGACATAGCCATTGGGAAATTTACCAAGGAAGTCATGGAGTATGAGCAGGCGATATTTGGGCAGAGGGGCGTACAAATTGGGTTTCGGAATTGTGGCGACCCTGCGGGGAATCAAACGAGCGACAAGAGCGAAATGACGAGTGCCGAGATAGTGCGGCATATCACGGGTTCGGCGGTGCTGACGTCAAACATGGGGGTAATGCCGATGGTGGAGTTGGTGAGGCATCGGCTGGTAGAGCGAGATGATGCCTTTGGGATACATCGGCGGTGCAAGAGGACGATAGACGGATTGGACTATGGGTATGTATGGAATGAGAGGACTGGGCGTCCGGAGAAGGATGGCAATTTTGACCACTTGATGGACACGCTGCAATACTTTGCGGCTGTTCACATGGGGGTAGGTGTGGTGCATAGGGATAAGCCGCGCGAACAGAGGAGCGAAAGGGAGGCGGAGAGAGATTGGGAGGAGTGGATGAGGCGGTTAAGGGGAGATGAGAGGCAGAGGCGTCCGAGATTTCGGATATGGGGGAAAAGCGCATGAGGCGACACGTGAAGGTACGAAGGGACGAAATACGAGCAGTTGAGAGAGAGGAAGAGCCGAAGCCTGTGATAACAGTTGGGCGGCAGGAGGCGATGGAGCTAACGCCTGATTTTCCGACGGCGGAGGAAGTGACGGCGGTAAACAGGCTCGAGGCTGATAGGCAGGTATTGGAGTTCAACAGGGATTATCTCAATAAGAGGCGGATGGAGGTAGCCGAGGGGGTAAGGCAGGGAATGCCGCCGATGAAGAAGCATTCGCCTGAGTGTAATGCGAGGATAGAGATACGTAGCGCGGATGGGAAAGACAGGATAGTCGGGAAGCTAATAAGTCGGTTGAGTTTGCATAGATATATGGCGGAGTGGGAGAGGTTCGGGGTAAGGCGTCGAGGGGTAGTGTTCTATCGAGGTGGGGAGCTTGCGGAGGAGTTGCCGATGAAGGTAGCGGCGGAGATGGCGGAGGGATGGAAGCGAAATGGGGGCAATGCGTGAGGGCAATTCGAATCAGAGGGAATGTGTATAGGCGGTATGACGAGGGGATGGACTTGGCGCGTGGGGGGCTTGCAGTTGGAGGGTTTTCGTTCAAAAAAAAACCTTTGCATAGAAGGCCGCGTTATGTAATATATGGGAATGAGGGAGGAGAGGGGAGAGTGGTGAAAGAAGGCAGAGAGGGAAAGGGTGGGATTTAGGAGAGGATTCAAATGCCGATAGGGATATTCCAAATCTTCCCCCGGCTGATAGGGAAGTGGACAGAAAGAGGGCAAGCAAAGGTGCGACAGACATCCGACCTCAGGGATGTCCCGCCTGAAGAATCGGAATTCAATCCTGAAGGCATTCCTAATCCTCAACATGCTAAAGAAGTAGTCACGTGGGTGCGCACTCAGCTTGGTGAGTCTCGGCGAGCCGAGAAGGAATTTATCGAGGAAGCGAAGCGATGCTATCGGACTTGGATAGGCGACCACTACTTGGGCAGCCGACCGGATGATAGACCGACTATTGTTGTTCAGACGATGAAGACAAAGATAGAGAGGCTTTTGGCTTTTCTGTCTGATGAACAATGGAAGTTGGATTTGATTCCCTTCGAGCAAGGTGATAGAGAAAGGGTTGACACTTTGCAGAAGCTACAGAATCATCTCTGGGAGGCACATAAGGTTAGGGATGAAATAGACCGAGCGCTGATGGATGCAGTGCTCTATGGCGAGGGCTATCTTGAGGGATACGTGGACTTGTCGAATCCCGATGATGAGACGGTGAAGATTCGGCATCTTGATTGGTTTGGAGTCTTTCGGGATTATGGGGCAAGAAGGGATTCGGATGCGCGATACTGGTTTGTCGTCGAGCCGATGAGTCTTGCCTCTTTGCGAGTTGAATATGGGGACTTGGCCAAAGATGTCAAGGCCGGAAGTGAGAGTGACATTCTGGATGATCTCTACAAAGAATTTTCTGGCGAAAGTCCGCTTGCGAGTCGGCCATCTCAAGTAGTTGCAAAAATAAGATGCTGGGTAAAAGATGAGAGAGTTGTCGTCACGGGTGAAAGTGACAATGTCGAGTTCAGTCCACGATATCGAAGGGGTTGGAGATACATCGTTGTCTGTGGGGATGTGTTGCTTGAGGATAGGGAAAGCCCGTTTGATTTTGATGGGCCCCCCATTTCACGAATCGTTCCGCTTCCTATTCCAGGCCGGTATCATGGCGATTCTTTAGTATCTCGCCTGCGAGAGATACAACTCGAGAAGACGAAGAAGCGCGGACTTTTCATAGAGCATATGCAAGCGCTTGTAGGCTATCTTGTAGTGCCCAAAAGTTCGGGTTTGTCAATAGATAAGATTTGGAATATTCCAAGCCAGATACTTGACCCTGATACGGCGCTTGAAGGTAGAGGCATACATCGGGTGACGACGGGAAATATTCCGCCGGGCATAGGCGAGTCCATCACGCTTACTGATGCTGAGATGGATGTCATCATTGGTCTCAGTGAAGTTTCTTTGGGAAAGACGCCTTCAGGAGAGATGTCAGGGAGAGCGCTTGCCATATTGCGGGAGAGCGACTTGCCTGTCATACGTGCCGTCCAGCGCAGAATCGCATCGGCGCTACTTGATTTGGGGAGAAAGTGGTTGTGGCTAATTCAGCAGATTTACGATAGGCCTCGAGTCCAGTACATCATGGGCGATGAAGCCTATGAAAAATTATCTCTTAACATGCCGACAGGTCATAATGAAACACTGGTGAGTTGGGACGGAGAGGTTATGACAGCACCAGTTGTGACTAACTGGATAAGTGACTTGAAATACGACTTATCGGTTGTTCCGACGACAGGTTTCAGAATAGACCGCGAGATTCTGGAAGCGAAGGCGATCCGACTTGTTGAACTTGGCCTTATCACGAAAGATGACTTATGGGATTTCGTGGAATTCCCTGGGAAGGCGAAGATGAAAGCAAAACAGGACAGAATCAAGCAGCTTGAACAGGGCTTGTTGACAATACAGGAACAACTTGCAAAAGGGCCGGAAGCTATTTCTGCGCCCCCTACAGTTGAAGGAGGATAGAAATGCCAAGGAGACCTACGAAGGAATTTTGGACACATGTTTATCCCAAGATTTCTCGGAAGGGGTCAGCGGTGAATCCGAGGGCTGTTGCGGGTGGACTGTGGCAGAAGTTATCTCCAAAGATCAGGCGACTCTATGAGGAAGCGAGGATAGCAAGGGAGAAGGAAGGGATGAAATCGGCCAGATATCGCAGGGCTATGTCGGCCTTGCGTAAATTCTGGCGAGAAAGTTGATAGACGACCAAGCTAATCCGAAAGTCCAAAAAGACCAATTCGGAGAGGCAGTCGGAGGATTCGGTCATGGCTGATAAGGCCTCAGATGGCTCGCGCGCCAAAATAAGCGCGGAGGATTTGCAAAAGGAGTGGGATTCGACCTCATCAAGTCCTCAGGAGCAACCCTCAAAAGGGACTCCGCAATCGCAAAACGAATCCGAAGAGCCAGAGAAGAGACAAGAGCAGGGGGAGAAGATACCTGCGGGCTTCAAAAAAGAAGACTGGCAAGCGATGTCAGATGAAGCCAAAAAGCAGATAAATGCTCTTCTTGCTGGGTTCACGCAGAAGACGAGCGAGTATGCGAAGTCACAGAAGCAAATCGAAGCCGTCTGGGAAGAACTTGAAAGGCAGGGAGTTGTAGACTTCATTGGCCGAATGCGTTCCAATCCCGATTTTCAGCGTGACCCGAAGGCGTTTCTTTCAAAAGTTGCCGAAGGAAAATTGCCGCAGCCCCATGAGAAATCCAAAAGTGAGGCTGATGAGTGGGATGACCAAGACATTGATGACAAGACAAAAAGTCGAATCATCAAAACGGAGGCAACGCTGGAGGAAATCCGCAAAAAAGTTGAATCTCTGGAGCAGGGGTTATCAAAGCGTGAGAAGATGGAGCTTCTCAGCGAGTTTGAGGCTGGTCTGGCCGAAATCGAGGAAATGGCCAAGAAAGAGGGCCTTGAGCTGACGGATGAGACGCGCGATAAAATCACGGACTACATCGCAGCGACAGGAGCGGATTTTCAAGACGCCTTCGAGGCGATATGTGGGCCCGAGATTCGCAAGTCTCTCAGAGTACAGATAGCAACGAAAACAGCGCAGGAAAAGCCTGCGACGGAGAAATCCAAATTCGTTGCCCCAAAGCTGCAAGGGCCAACTTCAAGTCCTACGATTGGTCCGAAAAGGCCAGCAGACCAAAGCAAAGTCTCCTTTTCGCGCGAGGATTTTCTCAAAACGATAGGAGCTACTTCTTGAGGATGTAAGAAATGGCAAACATAATCGGCGCTGTCCTTGCATCAGCTCAGGCAGGAGCGAGAGAGGACTTGGACGACAAAATTTTCGATGCTTCGCCATACGAGACACCTCTTCTTTCTTCCCTGCCAAGAGAGGATGCAAAGAATCAGAAACATGAGTGGATAGAAGACCAGATAACGGCCCTCACGGATACCATCAACGAGGGAGCAACGTTTTCTGCTTCTGATACCATACTTACGGTTTCAAATGGTGACCGCTGGACGCCCAACGATATCATCCTCTGTGAAAGCGAATACATGATGATAACGGCCGTGAGCGGCAACAACCTGACGGTGATCCGCGGCTGGGGTGGTTCAACGGCTGCGATTCATGCGGATGGCTCGACCTTGTACAAAATCGGCACAGCCATGATTGAGAGTGCGGATGCTCGAAGCGCGAATACCACAACGCGCAGCAGAGCCTACAACTACACTCAGATATTTGAACATACCGTTCAGGTATCTGGAACCACCTACGACTGTGTCTGGGTTGGTGGTCAACTATGGCTTACCGAGGTTGACAAGGAACTCAAAGAGCACGCACGCGAAATCAATCGCTGCCTCTACTGGGGCAGGAGAGTTGAGCCGACGTCAAGTGCCCGAGGCGGAATGGGTGGTCTGCGACAATGGATCACATCAGAAGCCATCAATAGGAATGGCACATGCACGCTCCAGCAGTACGAAACGTTCCTACGGGGCATAATTGAGAACGGTGGACACCCAAAGGTTGCAATGGCTTCTGCGCTGGGCCTTCAGGCCATCAACGGATGGAGCGAAGGCAAGCTTCAGACGTTCGGCGGAGACAAGCAATTCGGCGTGGCCGTCGGAAGGCTCATGACGTGTTTCGGAGAGCAGGAGGTCATTCTTGACTCGCAAGACCTGAACCTCGGCACGGACGACTATGCTGGCGAAATCTACGCGCTCCAGATGGATTTGCTGGCATTCTCGCAACTTCGCAAGACGAAGCTGGAAAAGCTCGCCAAAGCTGGGGACTACGAGTCGGGGATGATAATCACAGAATGCACCCTCCATCGAGCATGTGAGTATGCTCATGGGAGGCTCTACAATATCTCTGGCACGGCGTAGTCCTCGTTTGGGTTGAAATGGCAAGGAGCACTCACCGTGTGGGTGCTCCTCCCCTTATCAAAGTCATGACGATGATACTATCGCCAATAGAGAGTTTGGCCAAAGTTGGCCAAATCGAATATGACCCCTTCGGCAGGCCACTCGGCATTGTGACGATTTTTCGGCTTTTTTCGGACAAGTCGGGAAATATCGCGAATTACAAGGCAGTAGCTCCGAATTTCTTCAATCGAGATGCGAAGCTTTGGTTCAAGGCGACCGATGATTCCATTTGGATGCGAGGTTGTATAGAAAGGCAGAATGCGGCATACGAGCAGAACAAAAGCACAATTGCAAAGTGGCATAACGAGATGAGAGATTTCAGTTGGCCGCAAGCTGATATTGTTTTCATCGTTGGCCCCGGTCCTTCACTCAAAAAAAATGCTCACCAGCTGCGAAGGATTGCAGGAATAGAAGGCGTCGCCATCATAGGTCTCAATAGCGTTGCAAAAATTTGTCCTCAGGATTTGACCGACTTTATGACTGCCGATGCCTTAGTGCCATCCGACTGCTTTGAGAATTTGAGAGAATCAACTCGAATATGGGCTGGCATACAAAGCAATCCAGCGATATGTCAGAAAAATCCATTTTGGTGGGTAGGCGAAGAAAAATCCCCATTTTACGACCCAATCAAAAGAGAGTTCCCAAATCTGCCGACTCTTTTCACGGGACTTACGATTTCTCTTTCGGCTCTACATCTTGCGAAGAACATGGGAGCAAATACGGTTGTATTTGTCGGACATGATGCTTGCTGGTACGACCGGCGCGGAATGAAAACCGAGAGGAAAATCAAGGACATGAGGAATCTACCCTGCTGGACGGATGAAATCTATTTCTATTCGGCAGCCCATCTCATGGGCGCGATTTACTGGATGCTCGTCAACAAAGTCCGCGTGATAAATGCGACACAGCGAGGCTTGCTATGCGGTAGCTGGCGCAATCCCCCAGTATCGCTTGAACAAAAGAGGCTTTTCGAGGTTGTTGATGAGGTCAGAGCCAGTCATGGCATGGCCGAAAGGAAAACCGAGGAAATCGCTTGCTCTTCCTGAAACAAGAATCATCGAAGAGCAAGAAGAAAAAGTTCCTGATGAGGGCATTTTTTTTATAGAACAGCGCATTTCGACTGAGTGTGCTTATGTGGATAGAATAATGCTCGACCCCCTTCAGAAGAAGGAACTGGAGGAGCGCATGAGGCGCATAAGCGAATTTGGATACAACGATGATGAGGTGAAAAGAATCGCCGCTCGCGAATGGCGTGAAAGATATAAAGTCGTCAATGAAATCCAATGGGAGAGAATCTAAATGTATCATGGCATTCCATACTATGAGCTTCTCAAAAAAGTGCGCAGCGATGTGAACGAAGAAACCGCAACATTTTTTTCGGATGAGGAGATTCAACGATGGCTCAATGAATCCATGCTCATAATTGCCGACCATGCTGGGTATCCACTCAAGAAGCTTCAGTTGAATCTTGTCGATGGCACAGAATCCTATCGTGCAGATGAGGAATTCTACGCTGTCGAACATGCCTACTACGTCAAAAGCTCGAGCGAGAAGATACCTCTCACCTTGATTGACCTGATGATGGATGATGAAATCACAGGACAGGACAAGACGACCGAAGGCGACCCTGCGCATTATTTCCTTCGCGGAAACACAATCTATCTGCGCCCTGTTCCTGATGCCAATAGGACAAATGGTTTGGAAATATGGGCGAAATGCTATCCCGCACGCATGTTCAGGAATTATTCTACTGGCACAGTTTCAGTTGTTAACGGCGACCAAACTGTTACTGGCGCTGGGACATCATGGAGCAGCTTTCTCAACGCATATCAAGGCGCAGTTTTCGGAATCGGGACAGACCCGACAATCTGGTATGAGATAGGTTCTATCGCGAACGATACAAGCCTTGAGCTTCTGGATACATACCCAGGTCCATCGGCATCAGCACAGAGCTACATCATATCCGATGTGCCCGACATTCTTCCAGCAATGCATTCCTATCTGATTGACTATGCGGTAGCTCGATGCTTCGGGAAAGAAAGGACAACGATTGGCTTGTCTCAAGCAAGAATGAAGGCTTTTGAATACGGAGTTCCGAAGTCGCGCATCGCGCAGTTGCGCAAGGATGGAGAGGATAGAATTCACAGAATTAGAGACCGCGACAGCTATCCGAGTCGTAGGCATGACAAATTCGGGAATCTGTGATGCATAAAGTCCTCAAAGGTTTTCGTGGCTACAACGACACGATGGATGCCGACGCCGTCCGTCCATATCAACTTGCCAAAAACTCACAGAATGTCATTACTACAGACGGCGGTCTTGTGGAGACGAGACGAGGATTAACAGCTTTAGGAGCAACGTTGGGGGCGGGCGCGGTCGTTGGGGTTTATCGTGGTTACATGTGGGGACAAACAAGCAATGCCATATTCCGACTCGGAACGCCACTCACTCAAGATTCAACGCCACGACTCGTCGCTGTTGGCGGGACGACCTATGCGGCATGGACGGGGAGCGGATGGACGACATTGGGCACTGTGACGAGTGGCGCTATGCCATGCTTTGAGACTTTTGTTAGTGAGGAATACGATTACATCGTCCTCACTAATGGCACGAATGCGCCTCTCCGTTGGCGCGGCCAATTCGGGACAACGGCAGCCACATTCACAGCACCGACGCAAAGATTTGCTTTCGTTCAGGAATTCCAGCGCTTCCTATTCCTCTTGCGAGGTCAAACCGACCCGCGACTGATGAAATTCTCATCCGATGCCGATATGACGAATTGGCCCGCATACCATGAATACAGGATTGATGATGCCATAACAGGTGTCAAGAGATTTGCAGAAGCTCTCACAATCCATACAGAACGCGCAATATACACGTTGCGAGGAACGGGGATAGATACATTCACCCTCACCAAATCCATTGTAGCAAGTGGAGCGGTCGCACAAAATACCATTGTTGAGACCCCGTGGGGACTTTTTTACTTGGGCGCTGAAGGACCTTATCTCTGGCAAGGTGGTTCACAAGCCCAATATCTTGGTGGGGCTATCCAGTCACTCTTGGCCGATTTGAGTTTCGACTACCGGCACTTGAGTTCTGCAGCCCTCAAAGAAGGCCGATACATCTTTCTCTCGATGCCGATAGGCTCATCTCAAACATCCTGCAATCGCACGATTCGGCTTGATTTAGAGAGAGGGATTTGGGATGCACCGCAAACAACTGGATTTGCTTCTATGAGTCAAGCCGACCGAGGCGGAGACCCTAATCGCCTCTATGCAGGTGCAACTACTGGGGGTAAAGTCTATATTCTCGATGAGGGCACAAGTGATGACGGGGTAGCTATAGATGCCATCGCTGAATTCGTTGCGCAGGTTGACGATGCCAACGTGCGAAAAGCAAGATTCAGAAAATACAGAGTCTATGCGAAAGGAAATGATATCTTCAATATCACACCTTTGTATCGGGATGAGATAGACGCGACAAGGACGACAATGGGACCCATAGGCCTGACGACCGCCTATAATGAGCAAGACGTCAAAATCAATGGTGCGGCTCAGGGCAAATACCTTGTCCCTGGATTCAGATGTAATACGCTTGATGCGCGAATGACTATCAAGCATGTCGAATGCGAGTATGAGCCTTTTGGCGTAGAAAGATAGGAGGGTTTCAAAATGCCGCAGAAATTGTACCCGCTCGGTGGCAGAAGACAAGAGCATTTCCAAAGACTTGAAAGAATGGCAGCCGCGCAAATGGCGCGCCATCCCGGAAGGGCAGCATACGGCTATGGCGAGACGCAGCCAGATGAATTCGCGACAATAGGCGAAGATTACGAGGCGATCATCGCCCCCGAGTACGAAAGAGCTAAAAGGCGAGCGGGAGAAATCGCAGCCGAGGAAAGACGTCTCGCCGCACAGGAGATGAAGGCTCGTGGCTTCTATGGCGGAGGTCCCTGGGCACATTACATGGGAGAGCTTGGTCGCCGTCAGGCAATGCGACTTGAAGATATCGAACGCGAACGAAGATCCGAAATCGCAAGAATGAGGATGCAGGAACGACTTGCCGCAAGGGGCGGCGGAACAAGTCGGGATCTGTTTGAAAAGAGACGCAAGTACGCCCCAAAACAACTCGCATTCGATGAATGGGCGAATCAGATGCGAGCTCTGATACAGCAGGCTCTTGGTGGTGCACCCGTTCCAGCTGAAAGAGAGGGACAGGCTCCCATTTTCGGTAGAAGGAAAGACGGTTTGTGGGGCAGGTTATCAACAGGAGAGGAGATGCAGTTCGGATGGTAGAAGAGAATTGGGAACAGCAATATTTTGCAGAACCAGTCGCGCGTGGCGAACGGCTTCTTGAAGTCATCTCACGATTGCCCCGACTCATTGAAGCCGAACGGAAACGAAAATTCTATGTGGGCATTGGCGGGGGCATGATGTCACGAGAAGAAGCTGCCAAGCGGGTGATAAGTCCGATTGTTTCGGAGACGCTTGATTGGCAAAGACAGATGAGACAGGCTGCGGCACAAGCGGCCAAGTTTCTTGAAAAAGAACAAGAGCGAGAAGCCGAACAACAAGAGCGAGAAGCCGAAAGAAAGAGACTCGAAAGAGTCATAGAAAGTGAACGAATCTCTGCGAAAGAGATGATTGCACGGTTGAAAGGCGAGATGCCCCCGACAATACACCTTCCAAAAGAGGAACGCGCTATTTTGGAAAAAGAATGGGCAGAAGCGAAAAAGGCTTTTGAAGAAGAAGCCGAGACTCTTTCAGAAGAAAAGAAGGCGAAGGCCATAGGCGAGATGTTGACACGACTTACTGGTGAATATCATCCTGAAGCAACAGAAGCCGAGTTGCAGGAAGCAATGATACGGAAAAAAACTGGCGAAACTGCACAGGCCAAAATCGATACGGCTTTCCACATGATGCAAATCGGAATCGAACCAGATGAGATTGAGAGATATCTCAATGCCGAATTCACTCGAGAAGAAGTCGAAAGCTTACCGGTTGACCAAGCAAAGAAAGTGTGGCCGATTGTGCGACAATACAGACGCAAGTGGGAAGTTTCGGGGGAACAAGCTCTAAGAAGAATGACCGAGGAACGTGAGGCAAGGAGCGCGGAAAGGACGGCCAAAGTCGAGAAAGTCATCAAAGAGGCTTTCGCTGAACCCGAAGTCTACGCGAGGATATGGGAAGCTGAACCCGGAATTTATCCAGATGTGCCGAGCGAGATCAAAGAAAAAGTCAAGGAAGTGGCTCGAGAGAGAACTCGTGAAGTAGTCCTCAAAGAACAAAAACCAGTTGTAGAAAGCATTCGGTCGCTAATGAAGCGATACCGCCTACGCAATGTCACCGAAAAAGACATGTACATCGAAGTCGGCGAAAATCTCAAGAGATTCGACCGAAGTGATGATGTATCAGCCGTTCTTGACCAACTTGTTTCCGAGAGAGTGATATCTATGGACGAAGGTATCCAGATGGCAAAGCAATGGGCTGAAACGATGGGCTATACATGGAAAGAATGACCTTCAAATCAATCTTTGAAGAACATCTCCTCCCAGGAATGCCAAAAGAAGAAATCTCATACATCGAGAAAATTCTGCAAGGCATTCCGAAACTTGGCGAGGAAATCTATCGCGGCGGAGAGCGGTCTTTCAATTTCTTCGTGGGTCAAGTCCTGCCAATTGCAACAGACATCGCAGAAAGAACGGTAGAGAAAGTCCCTGCGGCATTTCGGGCTATGGGCGAATTGATGGAGGGAAAACCCAACGAGGCGCTTAAAACAATGATTGAGAAAGGAAGGGGAGCGCAAGCATTCCATGATGTTTTTGACCCCGTTTTCAAGCCGATAAAGGAAGGCATTGAAAATATAGGCGGTATCAGGTTTGAGCAAATGGCGCGACAACTCGAAGAAGAGGGAGATATTGGAAGTCAAATTCTGGCTGCAATGCTTGAGAAAATAGACCAGAACCCAAGCGAGATGGCTATCGAAGCCTTGCTTTTCATACCACCTCATAAATTGGCCAGACTTGGCAGAAGTGCAAGAACATTAGTCTCCAAATCCGGTGAGCTTGCTGAAAGAGCACGTTTCTACGCTGACGCGCGCTTGCAATCTATATGGCCGGGCATTGAAGAACTGGCCAGAAGCGAAGAAGCATCACTCAACATAAGAAACATCATCAACACATTCAAGAAAGCATCTCCGCCAGAAGCTGGCGCAGAGATAGATGCTATGAATGGATTCATAAGGCGACTCAAGGATGAAGAAGTCCGCCTCAATGGAGAATTGCTTAAGGCCGAGAAGGCCGCAAGAGAATTGCGATTGCCGACAAATGAGGCTCTCAAAGACGCTCAGGATAGCATGGTTGCTCCAATACAAGAAAGTCTTCAGGAAATATCGGATGCAATAACAGAGACCGAGCAGTACATTGATTCACTTTTGCCAGAAGTTGGAGTCGCCAAGATAACTGGCAAGCTCATAGAGAGATTTGATGATGCACCAGCAAGTCCTCTCGTTGGCAGAAGAGTCACTCGTCCACGTGGCTTTGAAACTTTGCAACCACGTACTGTGGAATGGATGGAATATTGGGCAAAACATCCAGAAGAACAAGAAGAGATGCTGGCATACATGAGAAGATTGGATGCCGAGCTCAGGGCAAGAGAAGCCCATCTCATGCGCCGAGAAGTCAAGCCGACCGAAGAAGAAATCAAAGGAATACCGGAACCTGCCGAAATGGTCGAGATATTAGCTCCCAAGCCAAAACCGCTCATGGCAATCAAAGCCAAAACTCAAAAGCGATTGACTGCATACAAAGAACGCTTAGGCACGGAAACATACGAAAGGCTTGCGGAGAAACTCACCCGCAGCAAGGAAATAACCGATGAGTTAAGCGCAAAAGTTTTTCTTTCCGTTGCGTCGGAATATCAGAAATTCGCAAGGAGAGCAACAAAACTGGAAGAAAAAGTGGCAGCTATGGAGAAGGCACTCGAAGTCAAACTTCCTGCCGTAAAACTATCAACGACTGCCCAGAGACGGAAAGCAGATTATCTTCTTCGTAAAAAATTAGGAATGACAGAAGAAGAAAAGAAGGCTTTCCTTCTGAAAGCCATCGGCAAAGAAAGACTCCGCGATACAACGGCTGGCGAGATGTCTGTAATCATGGAGCATATTAGCCAAAAATTGAACAAAGTGATTCCGAGCGAAATTGTCAACATGGATTTGCTCTTGCGCAGAAATGGAGTA
>JBFMCL010000042.1 GCA_040754395.1 Nitrospirota bacterium
GCAGGCGGCCTGGCGTATTGCCGTCGAGGCCTGGCTGAATAAGAAAGGTTTTGTAACCGTGACCCTGAATGGAAAAGTGTTACCCAGTTTTTTCTGATTTCGGTATCATTAACTCATGGCGTGCACAGAATTTGGAATTGAGAATATTTCTATTCTCATATTTAAAAACCTTTTTGGACTTTTAGCTGCTACAGTTGCAGTATATGAATTCGCACATTGTGTGGAGGGATTAAAAGAATGATTGATGACTTATCAGCGAGACTATTCATAAGAATTATTACAATAATTGGTGCTTTTATAGCTACCCTTTATATCTATTATACCCGCCAGAAATGGATAGAAGTCTCACAAGGAATTAAAACGCTCGCGTGTGGAATTCTACTATTATCAATCGTTCTTATAATTACGGTGATGAGCGGTAACGGATATATCGAGACTGAAAAAATATTAAACGTTTTAACTTTGCATGACTTTAAAGTAGGATTTTCTAAAGTTATTGCATTGGCCTATGTTTTAATTATTGCTGGTTTGGAAATTCTACTTATAATTATGCTAAAAAAAGGCAAATAAGACACATCTATAATGAATGAACAATAATCCAAAAGCAGATAATTGCAAGAAGGAATTTAAGAACAGCCAAAACAATGGGCGTTATGGCAATCATCCAACCTTCAGAGACGATCTTTTCTTTTGAACTCAAGAGAAACTTCGCATTCGGAATACCGATATCCGTTAGTTCAGGCGGACTGGCAATGGATGCGGATAGACTAATGACACTCGTTAAGTCTCTGGATGGAAATACAGAAAAACCAAAACAGTTCTTCCTTGCATCTGGAATGAATAGCTCTGCTTTTGAGCACTCAGTGCCAGAACAGTTGTTCTCAACGCCAGAAAACCCAGCACAGGGGATTTCTGCGGTAAAAGCCTTACAGCTTGCCAATGATCAGGGAATCACTATTTATACCATCAACCAGACAAACATAGCCTCTATCTTGCCCCAACTTCAGGTTGACAGTGATGTTAAAAGTGATATTGTTAACGCTGTCAACGCAGGGAAAGTTGTCACGGTATCAAAGACGAATATCATATTCAACGGATGGATCGGATGCGGATATATAATCATCGACCCTGTAACCGGAGCAGGGGCATACATGATAAGTGGTGGGATGAATGGGGCAGAAATAAAATTGAAAAAAGAGTATTGGAGCATTTTTGACACACTGTTTGCAATATTAGACATCAAGAATGAATTTTTAAGAAGTCTCATTGAATCAAAGTTTTTTGAGGGAATTGGGAAAAAGGCAAACTTTTTTGTGTTTCTGATCGAAATATATCAAGATCTAAATAAAGTTCTTAATGATCCAGATACAAGTCCAGAAGAAAAAGTTGCCTCTTCAATTTTAATCGCTTCCGTTGCTCTTCTTGAATTTGCAACAATAGCCTTTATAGCTGCTGCAGCAGTTGCTGGAAGTATAGCAGGATGGCAAGTTATTTTAGCGACTATTTTTGTAACATTTATGTGCAATGTAATTAAAACAGAGTTTTTGGAATGGATATCAATGTTTACAAAATTAAGGAGAAAATTTATGAAAGGGCGGGTGGCGAGGTACGCATGAAATTCATAGACATTGACAAAATAAAGTATAAGCCCGATCTGAAAAGGGATTCATTATTTATTTTATTGGCAGTCATTTTTGCAGTTATTGCAACAATAAAAAAATTTGACGATATGAGCAGTGTCGTCAAGATCATTCTATTTTCTGTTCCAATTACATCCGTAATCCTGTTCCTATATTTCAAGATTGATTCATATTTAAAAGTTGAAGCAAAAATCAAGAAATTGTCATTCATAGCTTTGTTCGTGCTTGCATATATTCTTCCCAAAATTATTTTTAAAACGGTTCAATCCGACTTTGTTGAGTATTTAATACTCTGGGTATGCGTTGAAGGTCTTGCATTCGGATTCCTTATCGAGCCAAGACTGAGAGAAAAGAGAAAGGAATAGGGGTAAGGTTCTCCGGCGAAGCATGGCCTCTTGGTAAGAGATAGACGCAAAGCTAGGGGACGTTGCCAAGATAACCAACATATACTAAGATGTTGCCATGCCAAGACAAGCAAGACTAGAAGCTCCCGGAGTGCTGCATCATGTAATGGCAAGAGGGATAGAATAGGAGCTGATATTCAAATGGTAATAAGGGGGTTGTCCCCAATTTGCCAAAATTTGCCAATTTGCCAATTTATTGTATGAGCTTCACAGCGCCTCATGGGCAGTGGCCTTTATCACCTCTTTGATATTCTTGTCGAGAAACTCGGGAATATAGGGGATATCAAGATTGAGAAACCCTGAGGTGATGACGGAAACAGCATCCTCCCGCGATATGCCTCTGGACATGAGATACTCCACCTGTTCCTCAGAGATGGGACCGATCGATGCCTCATGTGAAAGCTCTGCCTTCAGGGAACCGTCCGAGACCAGCTGCGGGATGGCGTCAATCTTTGCCTGCCGTGAGAATAGAATCCCGCGACAGTCGAGATGCGCAAGGCAATACTCCCTGGTCTTTGCAACAAGGTCTCCCCGCGCAAAGATAATGCTTTTATCAGCGGCAATCGTCCGTGCGACAGATTCCCCCCGGGTATCAGTCCCTTCAAGGATAATCCTGGAACCGAGATCGATATATGAGTCCCTGAGTCCGTAGACGACTGTATTGAACTTTGCAGATGACCTGTCCCCCTTAAGATGCGCGACGGGAAAGGCCTGTATGGATTTGACCGGCTTCAGGAGCACGTAATTGCTCACAAAAGAACCGTCTTCTTCGACGACCGCCCATGTTCTCGGCCTGACATGAAAATTGTCTGCCCAGTTATGGATCATCGTGAAAAAAAGCTTCCCGCCCTTTTTTACATAAAATTCTGAAATCCCAAGATGAATCCCTTCTGCACTGCTGTCCGACAGGGTGCAGCCGGTGATCACCTGGAGTTCCGCACCTTCCTCCACAATGATGATATTATGCACGTTTTGACTTATATAGTTTTCCGCTACCAGAAGGCATGACTGCACAGGGTACTGGGGTTTCTGATGAGGAAATACCCGGATGAAATAGCCGTGGGTCATATTCAGTGCTGCCTGTGCGGTATATTTGTCCTGGTCTATGGGGACCGATTTCCAGAAGTACTCCTCAATCCAGTCGTATCTGGTCAGTGCATCGGACGTGCTCATGATCTCCAGCTGCCCCTCATATGCCTTATTCAGGCTTTCATACACCACAGACTGGTCGACCTGCAGAAAGGACCCGGCCCGGTATTCTTCATTCAGATTGATTCCTGTAAGGATCGCTGCCTCCTGAGCCTGATGCGAAAGGCTTTCGAGGCTCTCGATTTTTCCCCTCTCTATATGCTGGTTATATTGTGAAAGATCTATGTCCGGACCGAAGAAGGCCTTTTTGTCTTTTGCACTTTCGGCTTTTGCCCGTATCTCTGAAAGGCGTGTTTCGCTTATCGGCATTCCGCGCACCTCCTGTAGCCATGCTTTTTGATCTCCGCAAGGATATCGCGGGGATTACCCCTGCAGAGCAGATTTCCGTCAAATACGATATACCCCTTATCTGCGTTCACGAAGTCAAGGATATAGCCGGTATGAGTAATGATAATCGCACTTCTCTTCGGGTCTTTCACTTTGTCTTTTCCAAGGAGCGAGTTTATCGCCTCACCTACGAGCGCAATGTTTTCTATGTCTACCCCTGATTCCGGTTCATCGATGAGGACCAGATCGGGTCGCTGGACCATAAGCTGGAGAAGCTCCGAGCGTTTCATCTCTCCACCGGAAAATCCGTCATTCAGTCCCCTGTTCAGGTGCTCAGAAAGGTTGAGCTTCTGGACTTTTGCGGAGATATCCTGCATGTCAGAACCATTGATGATTTCGATCATTCTGCTCAGCGTGACACCTTTCACGGTAGGCGGCCGCTGAAAAGATATGCCGAGGCCGAGCCGTGCCCTTTCAGAAAGATCCATGCCGGTAATATCGTTGCCTTTGAAATAGATCCGGCCCTGCTCTATTTTATATTTTGGAAATCCCATCAGTGTCATCATGAAGGTTGTTTTGCCTGCTCCATTGGGACCGAACAGCATATTGATTTCCCCGTAATTCATCGAGAAATTCACGCCCTTCAATACCTGTCTGTCACCGACGGATACCCAGAGGTCCTGCACCATCAGCATTTCGCTCACAATTGTATTCTCCTTCCATGAATGCGGATATGATTTCTATTATTTATGAAAACCCGGAATTAGTAAATATAATTATTTATTTATTGATCTGGCGTTACATGCAGTACAATCTGGTATTGACAAAGGCATTTCTCATTTAGTATGGTATGGAAAAGACAATCTTCGTCGAATAACCGTATAAACCTCCCTGGATAGGCAAAGTCCTACCGGGTCATTAAACCACCGAATAAGAGTAATCCTGATAGGAGTATAATGATGGAAAACCCGAAGAAAAGTGCAGTGACAGATCATATTTCTATTTCCGAACTGAAAGAGAAAACGATTGACGAGCTTACCGACGTAGCGAGGGATCTGAATGTTGAAGGCGCAAGCAGCATGCGGAAGCAGGATCTGATCTTCGCCATACTCCAGGCACAGACAGAAAAAACTGGGTATGTATTTTCCGAAGGGGTGCTGGAAATCCTGCCCGACGGTTTTGGATTTTTGAGGTCACCTGACTACAGCTACCTGCCGGGTCCGGATGATATTTATGTATCGCCTTCGCAGATACGAAGGTTTAACCTGAGAACCGGCGACCTTGTCTCGGGCCAGATACGCCCTCCGAAAGAGAGTGAGCGGTATTTTGCCCTCCTCAAGGTGGAAGCGATTAACCACGAATCCCCTGAAGAGAATATCAACAGACCGCTGTTTGATAACCTGATTCCTTACTACCCGACCGAAAAGATCAAGCTTGAATATGACCATAATGATTTCTCGACAAGGGTAATGGACCTCATATCCCCCATCGGCATGGGGCAGAGAGGAATGATCGTCGCCGCACCGCGAACCGGAAAAACCATGCTTCTGCAGTCCATTGCCAAGGCTATCAAGAAGAACCACCGGGATATCCATCTTATGATCCTCCTGATCGATGAGAGGCCGGAGGAAGTGACCGACTGGAAGCGGCAGGTTCCCACGGCAGAGATAATCAGTTCAACATTTGATGAGCCGCCCCAGCGGCATTGCCAGGTATCGGAGATGGTGATCGAAAGGGCAAAGCGCCTTGTCGAGTGCAAGAGGAATGTGGTCATTCTCCTGGACAGCATTACGCGGCTGGCGCGCGCATACAATGCCGTCATCCCGGCAAGCGGGAAGGTGCTCTCAGGCGGACTCGACTCCAATGCGCTCCAGAGACCCAAGAGGTTTTTCGGTACCGCAAGAAACATAGAAGAAGGGGGAAGCTTAACCATTATCGCAACCGCGCTTGTGGATACCGGGAGCAGAATGGATGACGTCATATTCGAAGAGTTCAAGGGAACCGGTAACATGGAACTCCATCTTGACCGGAAACTTGTTGACAAGAGGATATTCCCGACAATCGATATCAATGCATCAGGCACACGAAAAGAAGAGCTCCTTGTCGACAGGGATGTGCTGAACAAGATGTGGATATTGAGAAAGGTACTGACCCCCCTCAGCACGGTTGAGAGCATAGAGTTTCTCCTCGGGAAGCTTATGGGTACAAAGAGCAATAAAGACTTCCTGGAAATGATGAACAAGTAATTCCCCTGGCATATGTACCGGCAGGCTGTCTGTCCGGTGCAATGGCCCGGTGTAACACGAAGAATACGCGGCGGAAATTTCCTGCATATGTGTGTCCTGACAGAAATGCGGTCTTTTGAGGAAGCATCTCCTTTCATGGATATGAAAGGCCTTGCAAGTCCTCTGCCCTCTCCTTCGGGACTCAGCGTTCTTCTGTGAAGCACATCTGGGAAGACGACAATTACTGCTTTATATGCGGGGAAACCAACCCCGCAGGCCTTCATCTGAAGTTCTCTCTGAGGGATGGGAAGGTACGCACAGAATTCACTCCGCAAAAGATCCATCAGGGCTATAAAGACATTGTGCACGGTGGCATTATCTCTGCCATTCTGGATGAGGCAATGGTCAAGGCTGCCTTGCTGCAGGGAATGCCGGCTGTTACGGCAGAGATGGTGGTGAGATTCAGGCATCCCCTCAAGGCCGGAGAAACGGTGTTTGTGGCAGCAGAGGTGCAGTCAATGAACAAAAGGATTATTGAAACATCAGCGATCGCTGAAAAGGCAGATCATACCATCGTTGCTGAAGGATATGCCAAATTAATGAGACAGGGTTAAAGCGCGTTCCCGGCATATCCCTGGTTTTCCGTTCCTGATTTATCTGCGTACGATAACGAGATATCTCTGAATGTCTGCAAGCGGCAGGGTAATGGGTAATATTTCATAATTCCGGTCCTTCAGCTTCCCGAGTTCTTCCTGTACCCTTGGACCTTTACTGAGAATCAGGAATCCTTCACTCCTGACAATGTGTGAAGCCTTTCCAATGAATTTCCTGATATCAAACAACGCCCGTGTCACCGCTGCATCTACAGGTGCGGATAAGTCCTGAGTTACCGTAACATCCTCTATCCGCTTTTCAATGACCCCGATCTCTTCAAGCCGGAGGGATCGTATGATATGCCGGAGAAAGGCGGTCTTTTTCCCTGAAGGCTCGATAAGGAATATGGACAGGTCCGGACGGATTATTTTCATCGGTATTCCCGGAAACCCTGCCCCGCTTCCGATATCCGCAACCGTGAGTATGCCAGCGGGCAGGGCTTTCAGATACAGCAGGGAATCGATGAAATGCTTAATGATGATATCCTCATCTTTTGTGATGCCGGTAAGATTATAGGCCCTGTTCCACTTTTTCAGTTCTGCAAGATAATAACCAAATGCTTCGATCTGTTCCCCTGCTGGGATGAATCCCAGTGCAGCAATGCCTGTTTTAAGCAGTTCTCTGGTCACGCTCTCGCTTCAGTCTCTCTATCGCGACCATAAGGAGGGAGATCGCTGCCGGTGTGATTCCGGGGATTCTGCTCGCCTGCCCGAGATTTTCAGGCCTTACCTCCTGGAGCTTGGTCAATACCTCCCGGGAAAGCCCGTTGACAGAAGAATACTCAAAATCTCCGGGTATCTTCTTTCCTTCGATGTGCTTGAGCTTTTCAGCCATCTGAAGCTGCTGGTGGATATACCCGTCGTATTTAACCTGTATCTCGACCTGTTTTTTCATATCGCCGGTAAGCGGTTTATCGGATGGCGCACGTTCATCGATGAACGCATACCGTATTTCAGGCCTTTTCAAAAGCTGCTCAAGGGATTCTGCCTTGTTTGGATCATCGTATCTGATCCGAATTTTTTTCAGCCGCTGAAGCTCTTCGCGTATAAGCCGTTTCTTTTCGAGAAATTGCGCATATACATCTTTCTCGAGCAGCCCTGTATCGAATCCCTTGTCCATCAGGCGCAGGTCAGCATTGTCATGACGAAGGAGAAGACGGTATTCAGCTCTGGAGGTGAACATCCGGTATGGTTCATTGGTTCCCTTGGTGATGAGGTCATCGATGAGAACGCCGATGTAGGCCTCGTGTCTTCCAAGAATGAGCGGTTCCCTTTTCTGAAGTTTCAGCGCTGCGTTGATCCCTGCCATGAGCCCCTGGGCAGCAGCCTCCTCATAGCCCGACGTCCCGTTTATCTGGCCTGCCAGAAACAGCCCGTTGATCTTTTTGGTCTCAAGAGTATGCTTCAGCTGGTTGGGGAAAACGTAGTCGTATTCGATTGCATATCCCGGCCTCATAATCTCGGTTTTCTCAAGCCCGGGAATAGTCCGCACAAACTTGACCTGCACATCATAGGGAAGACTTGTCGGTATCCCGTTTGCATAGTATTCTTTTGTCTCAAGCCCTTCGGGTTCAAGAAAGACCTGATGCCGCTCACGTTCCGCAAACCTCACCACCTTGTCTTCTACCGACGGACAGTATCGTGCTCCGATTCCGGTGATCCTGCCGCTGTACATGGGGGAACGGTCAAGATTATCCAGTATGATCGTATGTGTTGCCCTGTTGGTATAGGTGATATAGCAGGGAAGCTGCGGGTTGGTGATCTCGATCGTGCTGTGTGAAAAGGGGGGAGGGGGCATATCTCCGTATTGAGGATCAGTGGCTGAGAAGTCGATGGTCCTGGCATCGAGCCTTGGGGGTGTCCCGGTCTTCAGCCTTCCCATGCTGAATCCCAGTTCCCGCAGAGAATCGGACAACCCTATGGAAGGGAACTCACCGGCCCGTCCGGCGGAGAAGTTTTCGAGCCCGATATGTATTAATCCCTTCAGGAATGTGCCGGTTGTGACAATAATTGCGTCTGCCCCGTAAAAGATACCGAGAGAAGTGACTACTCCTTTTACTCTCCCGTCCTCGGCAATGATTTTTTCTGCCAGCGCCTGCTTGATATCCAGATGTTCCTGCGATTCGACGGCTTTTTTCATTGCAAGCTTGTAGAGAACCCTGTCAGCCTGGGCCCTAAGGGACCATACCGCAGGACCTTTCGACATGTTCAGCATCCTGAACTGAATCCCTGCCTGATCCGTTACCTTTGCCATCTCTCCGCCGAGAGCGTCAATCTCCCTCACAAGGTGCCCTTTTGCGAGTCCTCCCACTGCCGGATTGCAGGACATCTGTGCAATGGTATCGAGGTTTATGGTGAAGAGGCAGGTGGAAAGACCCATCCGCGACGACGCAAGCGCAGCTTCGCAGCCCGCATGCCCTGCGCCGATTACGATCACGTCATAATCACGTTCTTTATACATATCATTTACTATAAAGGATTCTTTCGGTCTGATTCAATTTGATGGAGAAGGGGGTATGGTATAATTTTGTATGTCGGAAAACAGTAGAAAGCAGATCCTTGCTGCAGTATAAAGAGATATTCCTGGGCGGTGAATGCAACAATGCGTGTCTTTACTGTTCCGCAAAGCATAAGACTTCACCGCAGAGTGATTTTCCCTCAGTCGATGCGCTAATCAATCAGAGAGAAACCGACAGCATCGCGTTTCATGGCGGTGAACCGACTGTAAGGCGCGATATCTTCAGTATTCTTCAGGCGGCCAGAAGAAATGGATACAGAAGAATCAAACTCTTCACAAACGGGAGGGCGTTCGCTGACCCGCACTATGTCCGCGGTATTTTCAGCGCGGGATGCGCCCTCTTTGAGGTAAAACTATGGGCTTCAACCCCCTCTCTCCATGATCATATTACCGGGGTGAACGGGAGCTTCCGGGAAACGGTTCAGGGATTGGAAAATATCACTGAATTCCCCCATGAAAAATTTGCCAGCATACGTATACCCGTCTGCAGGGACAATCTCGCTGATCTTGAAAATACTGTCACTACGGCATTGAACTTCGGAATTAACCGTATCATCCTGTCGGTGGAGGACTATTCCATCCCCTTCGGGGCTCTCATGCCCCACGTCGCAAATTCTCTTCACATAAGTATTTTCAACCGTGTCTGGATTCTCACCGAGGGTATCCCCTTTTGCGTTATGCGGGGACTCGAACCGCATATTGGAGAACTTCTGTCCGGCATAACAGGGATTTACGAAAGAACGTTTCAGCACCATAGCGCGTGCGTTTCCTGCATCTTCGGGGAAATCTGCCCCGGAGTCGAGGCAGGGCATCTCGCGCAATTCGGAGACCGGGATTTTGCGCCGGTCACAGCTACCAAATACACCGAACACATAAGGGCTTTCCATGGCTAAGAGAAGAGTGCTTCTCCTCTCATTCAACTGGGCGAACCATTTTTCTCTCGCACTCGGATATCTCAAGGCGTATGCGTTTAAGGACGCTTTCATCCGGGATGCAGCCGAGATCGAGATCATCGACTTCGATGCAGAGGTGCTCAATGTGCAGCAGGTTGTCTATTATCTGACACAGTTCAGGCCTGATATGATTGGTTTTTCATGCTATTGCTGGAATATTGCCAAGGTTCTTGACACCGCGCGGATGGTAAAAACGATTTTCCCTGCAACGAAGATCGTCCTCGGAGGTCCGGAGGTCGGGCCGGTCGGTGAAAAGTATCTCCGTGAAAACCCTTTTATCGATTTTGTGGTGAAAGGGGAAGGAGAGATCACCTTTTTGGAACTCCTGAGATGGTATGCGGGAAAAGGACGTCTGGAAGATATTCAGGGCGTGAGTTTCCGGCACAACGGGCAGATTCAGGCGACCCCGGACAGACCACCCATTGAGGACCTTGGCATAATCCCTTCTCCCTATCTGGAGGGTATCCTCATGCCCCGGGACAAGGTGACCTATATCGAGACCTATCGCGGATGCATGTTCAAATGCCACTACTGCTTTGAAGGAAAGAACCTTCCGAAGCTCCGGTTCTTTCCCGAGGATCGGGTCAGGAGAGAAATCGAGTTCATCCTGAGTTATCCCGAAATAAAGAGCTTCCACTTCGTCGATACAGTCTTCAACTGCAGAAAGGAATACCTGAGGAAAATAGTGGACATGATATCACAGACTAACCGGTATGGGGCTGAATTGCGGACAGTCGAGATCATCGCCGAATTTGTGGACGAGGAGACAATCGCACTTTTTCAGAAGGCGAACATCAGGAGCATTGAAACGGGTCCCCAGACCGTGCATAAAGACACCCTGAAGAATGTCAACCGGTATTTCAATGAAGAAAAATACCGCAACGCGGTAAGACTTCTCGAAACCAACGGGATAGAAGTCACTTCGGATCTGATCATCGGGCTGCCCGGCGATACCTTTTTCAAGTTTGCCAAATCAGTGAAGACGATTATGGATATGCATCCCTCGAACATTGTCTTCAGCATCCTCCATGTGCTCCCCGGCACCGTCCTCTATGAAAGGAGCGAAGAGTTCGGCCTGAAATTCGATGACAGAGCACCCCATCTCGTCCTGAGCGCTCCGGATTTCCCCTATGAAGACATCGACAGGGCGGTCATCATGGCATACAGCTTGGACAGGGAATATAACATCAGACCGCCTTCACTCGACGTGTAACCACCTGCGATTCAATCCTGCATCACACGCGTCATCTGTTTCATCTGCGAATAAGCATCATTCCGCTGCGTGAGTTGAGGAATGATGTGTGAAGGACGAAGCCGCTGCGCCAGATATGGGGATTCGATAAATTCTCTCGGAACGAACTTTATCGAAGTGGATAACGGGGACAGT
>JBFMCL010000043.1 GCA_040754395.1 Nitrospirota bacterium
CTCGAAGGTAGTGGATCATGCCCCCTGCAGCGTATATGTGGTGAAAACGGGATAAATGCGCTGATCCCTGTTTCGCAGACGTATTTTACGGCAAGGGCCTCAGAAATGAGGCCCTTTTTCTTTGAAATTTCATATAATAAATTATTTCCGATGAAAAAATTTCCCATATTACATCTTGTCCTTTTCATTCTTACGACGATTACGACAGTTGTGGTTGGCGCACTCCAGTCCGGTGCGGATCTCATCGAAGAGCCGGCAATGATATATAAAGGGATTCCTTTCTCACTGACCCTCATGCTGATCCTGCTGAGCCATGAGCTGTCCCATTATTTTACCTCCCGAAGACATGGTGTGAAGGCAACGCTCCCGTATTTTATCCCCGCCCCTACAATTATCGGGACGTTCGGGGCTTTTATCAAAATGAAATCGCCAATCGTCACAAGAAAAGCCCTCATCGACATCGGTGCATCAGGTCCCATAGCCGGCTTCATCATATCCGTTATCGCCACAGTCATCGGGCTTCAGATGTCCGAAATTGTTACTCTTACGGAGACCAGGGGAGGACTGAATCTGGGAGGGTCTCTCCTGTTTTCTGCGCTGTCAAAGATGGTTCTGGGAGTAGTGCCTTCTGATTCGGATATCCTTCTGAATCCTGTTGCCTTTGCCGGATGGATCGGGCTTTTTATCACTTCCATTAATCTGATCCCTGTCGGACAGCTCGACGGCGGCCACATTGCATATGCCCTTCTCGGGGAAAAGCATAAGGTTGTGTCTGTTGTGCTGATTATCGTCATGGCTGTCCTCGGGCTGTTTTTATGGGAAGGGTGGGCTGTGTGGGCGGTATTGCTGCTGATTCTCGGCGTCGGACATCCTCCTGTGCTGTACTGGGAACCTGTGCTTGACAGGAAAAGGAAATATGTCGGGTGGTTTTCCGCAGCTATGTTTGTCCTCACATTCATCCCTGTTCCATTCCGGATTCTGTAAGGGACGGACGGCGTTCGGGCGCTGGTGTTTTCGGGGGGGATTTCTGTGGTATACTATCAGGTAGCAAAACTTCTATGTCCGTCAATCCCATGCGCGCAGGAAACAGTTGATATTCGGAAGATTTCTTGCCTGTTCTGGGACCGATAATACCATGAAAACAAATTCATTATAACCGAAAAGGAGATTCCGGATGAAAGTAATACTCAAGGACGACATTAAAAATCTGGGCACAATGGGGCAGATAGTGGATGTCTCTGACGGATTTGCCCGCAATTACCTGGTTCCAAAGGGGCTGGCAGTGGAAGCCAATACAAAAAACGTCAAAGCCCTCGAGCATGACAAGAGAATCATACAGGAAAAGGCAAAAAAGATTAAGAATCAGGCCCAGGAATTTTCTGAAAAGATTTCCGGCATGACGCTTATTATTAAGGCAAAGGCTGGCGAAGAAGGAAAGCTCTTCGGCTCCGTGACATCAATGGACATTGCTGAGCAGATGAAGCACGAAGGGATAGAGATAGATAAAAAGAAGATCTCAATTGAAGAGCCGATAAAGAGGATCGGCTCGTTTACCGTGAGCATAAAGACGCATCCGGAGATAACCGCGCAGCTCAATGTTCAGGTTGTTGAGGAATGAAACAGACCGATGTGCATCTTGAAAAGCTGCCGCCTCAGAATCTTGAGGCCGAGCAGTCTGTTCTTGGTGCCGTCCTGATCGACAATGACGCCCTCCCCCGGGTTCTCGAAATCCTTGATCCAGAAGACTTCTACAAGCTTTCCCACAGAAAGATATTCAATGCGATGACAGAGCTTTTCGACAAAAACGAACCGATCGACCTCATTACCCTGACCGATCAGCTCAAAAAAAAGGATGAGCTCGATGCAGTAGGAGGGATATCATATCTTTCCACACTCGTCAATATGATCCCGACTGCAGCTAATGTGAAATACCACTCGAATATTGTCAGGGAGAAGGCGCTTGTGAGGGGGCTTCTGAAGTCTGCCACAGAGATAGCGGGAAAGGTATATGAAGATACCCTTGATGCCGAAGACCTCGTTGACTATGCGGAAAAATCAATATTCGATATCTCCGATAAAAGGATTAAAGTATCGTTTGTGACGCTGAAGGATGTCATTAAGGACAGCTTCGAGATGATCGAGCATCTCTATGACAAGAAAGAGACAGTGACGGGAATTCCTTCCGGTTTCCGGGACCTTGACGATTTGACCACAGGGTTTCAGAAAGGCGACCTCATAGTAGTCGGCGGCCGTCCTTCAATGGGAAAGACCGCATTTACTCTTAATATCGCGCAGCATGTGGGGCTTGAACTCAGGGAACCGATTGCGATTTTCAGTCTTGAGATGTCAAAGGAACAGCTTGCGCTGAGGATGCTCTGCTCCGAGGCGATGGTAAACTCCAACAGCATCAGAAAGGGGTTCATCAGGAAAGAGGACTGGCACAAACTGACAAGCGCGGCAAGCAACCTCACGGGAGCGCCTATTTTTATTGATGATTCATCGAGTATCACGGTTCTTGAGCTGAGGGCAAAGGCAAGGCGTCTGAAAATGGAACACGGCCTCAGCCTCATTATCGTGGATTATCTTCAGCTCATGAAAGGCAAGGGGAGTTTTGAGAGACGTGAGCAGGAGATTTCAGACATATCACGATCTCTGAAAGGTCTCGCAAAGGAACTGAGCGTGCCGGTGATCGCCGTCAGCCAGCTCAACAGGAGCGTGGAATCACGGAGGCCGCCGAAACCCATGCTGGCAGACCTCAGAGAATCAGGTGCCATTGAACAGGATGCCGATGTGATACTCTTTCTTTACCGGCCGGAGGTATACGAAAAAGACAATCCGGCCAATAAGGGGAAGGCGGAAGTGGATATCGCCAAGCAGAGAAACGGTCCTGCCGGCGTGACGGTCAATCTGACATATCTTTCAAGCTGCACAAGGTTCATGAACATGACAGACAGGGGATTCGAAGAGATGGACGAGGAGACGTTTTGAGAAGATCACCAGCGGTCGCAGGACAATTCTATCACGGAAATGCGGCAAAGCTGTCGCAGCAGGTCGCACAGTATATAGACAGAAGCGCAAAGAAAGAGCGAGTCATAGGCGCGATCAGCCCGCATGCAGGGCTTATGTATTCAGGCTCTGTTGCAGGAGCGGTGTACTCTGCGATAGAGTTCCCGGATACATTCGTGCTCCTGGGGCCGAATCATACGGGGCTCGGAACGCCGGTATCTCTCATGGAATCCGGAGAATGGGAAATCCCTACCGGTATGTTTGAGGTTGATAAGGTGCTCTCCCATAAAATCGCCATGCATGCGCCCGTGGCAGCGAAGGATTCGAAGGGGCATATGTTCGAACATTCGCTCGAGGTGCAGCTTCCTTTTATTGCATATTTCCGGAAGCAGGTGAAGATTGTCCCGATTACCATTCTGACAGCTTCGCTTGATGAGTGCCGGTTACTTGGGGAGGGAATCGCAAAAGCAGTCAAAGAAGTTACGTATCCCGTGGTTCTGATAGCAAGTTCCGACATGAGCCATTATGTAACAGATACTTCTGCCCGACAGAAGGACAGAAAAGCCATAGACAGAATGCTCTCGCTTGACCCTGAAGGGTTGTTTGAAACCGTGGCCAGAGAGCGAATATCCATGTGCGGGTACCTTCCTGCCACAGCAACGCTGTTCGCGGCGAAAGCCCTTGGTGCCCGCTCTGCACGGCTTGTTAAGTACACCACATCAGGTGAAGTAAGCGGAGATTACGACCAGGTAGTGGGCTATGCGGGCATCGTCCTGAGATAGTTCAGGACACTATTGTTCAGTAAAACTCTCTCATGAATTATGACGCCGATAACCAATAAAAGAACAAGCAGGAGGTATCAGGTCGAGGGGATATACGGCAACCTGCTGTATGCATCAGACCTTGAGGTGCTGAATATCAGTGCTGATGGTGCAGCGATAGAAACAGCCAAAAGACTCGAATTGAACCGGGACTATGTTTTCAGGGTCAAGTACAGAAATACCTTTATACCACTGAAAGGGCGCGTGGTATGGGCAATCCTTGTATCACGACAAAGGACTAATTCCCGGCCCGCAGCTCCTGTTTACAGGGCAGGCATCCGATTTTCCGAGACCTTCAGTGAAAAGGCCAATCTGCTTCATGATTTTATCGAAGAAAACAAAATAAAATCGATCGAAAACAGACTGGGCGGGGTCAGGTTCAAAATTGCAGGTTCCGTAAATATCAAGGTCGACGTACCTTACAGGTACAGGGTAAACAGGATAAATCTCTCGGGAATGCTCGTCGAGGCGGAATATCCTCTGAAACCCGATTCTCATTTTGCGATAGAGCTTTTTGTCAACCATAAGCTCATGAATATCGAAGGAAGGGTTGCAAACTGCAGACGGCAGAGTAACGGCACACGTCCGAGGTTCAGGATTGGCATTGAATTTGTGAAGATATCGGATGATGACAGGGAATTTCTGGAAGAATTCATGAGGACGCTCGAACCTGTTGCCTCATAATAAAATGTTACCGAAGGATCGCTGACTCAGCGAGAGATTTTGTAGCATAGAGGAAGATTTTTTTCAGTTTATCTTCCAATGCCTTTCTCAGATGAAATGGGTTCAGGTTTTC
>JBFMCL010000044.1 GCA_040754395.1 Nitrospirota bacterium
CCGTCTACAGGAACCAGTATCTTCATTTTTTCCTCCTTAGACTTCCTTCTTTACTTTCGCCTTCTTCATGCTCAGTCCTATGCCCTCAAAGATGAAGAAGATCGCATATCCCCACCACATTGTATAGGCCACATAGAATACCAGCAGGGTTGTCATCATGCCGACATGATCAATCACCTTCTGTGCCTCAATCCCATAAAAATTGTAGGCAGCTTCAACCGCCTTTTTCATGACATCAGAACATATTTTTGCTTCAGGAACCATCTTCTCCTTCTTGAACTCCTTGTCCATCTTGGCCAGAACGGTATGCCACTGCCGGAACATCTTCTTCTCGAACTCCTTTTGTTCTTCCTCCTTCACAAGTGACATCGCATCCGCATATTTGGCCCTGATCTGTTCCCCATTATTTTTAAACATTGCGTCTGAATCCTGGAGCGCTGATTCGAGGATTTTCCCGAGGTCCCCTTCCATCTTTATTTCAGGCCCCATGACTTCTGTCCTGGCCCCGGTAGGAATCAAGAGCTTCGATGCCAGTTCTGCACGCTTCTCCGCATCCCCGGGCTTGTCGTCTGGTTTGTCCATCTTTATGGTAATATTGATCATCTTACCCATAAACTCTTCATTGTTCTGCAGCACTTTCGGGATAAAATACGACGATCCCTTTGCCAGCCTGTTGAACATCCTGTCAGCATACTCCAAACCGTTCTGAGATGATCCGTCAGGTGCCTTTGGAAAAACAGGAGAAAAAATCAGGACAAGAACAACAAGAAACGATATTGCAAGGACTATTCCCAGTCCCAGATGTCCTTTATGTTTGCCCGCCATCTCTTATCCCTCCTCTTTTAATGATTTAATGTTCGCAAAGAACTTGCTGATAACCCAAACGCCGAAAAACCCCACAACAATCCAGAACAGGATATTCCCGATAAACTCAATATTGGAGGTGAGGGCTTTCGGCAAATTGACCATCTCAAGCTCTGTCATTTTCTTTGGAAGGGTTGAAGCCCTGTTTATGAAACCTGCAATGATAGATGCCGCATAGAACCCTCTGATGTGTATCCCCTTCACGACCTTTGTCGTCAGCGCTCCTACCTGGATCCCGATCAGGGAGCCGATCAGCATGCCCATGGCGAGGGTGTAGAACACGTACCCGTAAATGGCATACTGCGCGATCGATGCAAGACCCGCGGTAAAGATGATCTGGAGGATATCGGTACCGACAGTTGTTGCGGTAGAGACACCGAATATATACACGAACATTGGAAAAGTAACAAAACCGCCGCCGACACCCATGATCGCTGCGAGCATTCCGACAATGACTCCACCGATCGCAACAAACAGCCAGGAGATTCTCCTGCCGCCGAAGTCCTCATCAAAGGTGATCATCGGCGGGATATTGACCTTCTGGATGCTTACTGCAAGGGAAGTCATGCCTGACGGTCCGCCATGGGCGTCATGTGCGCCTCCCTCTGAAGGTTTTCTCGTTGATTTTATAAAGTCGGCAAGGGCATAAAATCCGAGAAATCCGAGGAGCACCGCATATACCAGACTGATAAACGCTTCACTTAAGAGCGGATCTTTGTTGTAGAGGCCCTTATTGATCGCACCTCCGATAAAAGTGCCACCTCCGGAACCGATAAGAAATGCGATGGCAAGCTTAACCGAGACGTTGCCCAGTTTCTTGTGCACCGCGGTTCCCATGATCGCCTTTGCAAAGATATGGAACACATCCGTGCCGACTGCAAGGATTCCTTTCACTCCCGCTGCCATCAGCGCCGGAGTAATGATAAAGCCGCCCCCCGCGCCAATGCAGCCGGTAATCAGACCCGCCGCAAGGCCTACCGCGATCGAAACGATAAATATCGTGTTCGTATAATGGGCAGGCGCATATGCCGTTTTTCCGCCTATCATATCTGCTGCCTGTAACAACGTTACCGCAAGTATCGGCATCAGCATGACAAAAAGGATCAGAAGTTTTTTCCGGTTTCTGATGATGTTCATCGAAACCTCATAATCCCATTTTGCATGAGCTATTGACGCCATCTTGAGAAACTCATACATCTTTCTTGGAAAACTCATGTCAACCCCTCCTTTTTAAGCAATTCTTACCTTATGCGTTCAAATTCTATCTGAAACTTAGCGCTGCTTCCGGTCCCGGTTGTTTTTGTTATGCCGATGGGGTGCCCATCCGAACTTATCAGTGTTCTGCTGACCACCAGGGCTGTCACGCCTTCCTGCTGTTTCAGTGTCATTGCATCCTCTTTTTTTATTTCAGCAAATTCAACCGTCTGCACGACCCTGAATATCTTTTTTGTCCCCTTCTCTTCTATCAGATCATAGATTGATCTGCCAGATATATCTTCCTGCTCGATATCAGGAAGAATAAACAGCGGGATGAAGATTTCTTCGCCGTATATTTCTCCATCGACAACTTTTCTGATACAAATGCGGTATATTTCATCCTCTGTCATTAATACTTCTTTTTCCTCCGCCCCTTTCCAAAACCCCCTGAACAGTATTTCCTTTTCTACTTTCACCCCCTCTCCATACATATCTTCAGATAATCTTGTCCTCATATTGACACCCGGCTGAGGCACAGAATACGCCACAAAAGTCCCTTTTCCCTGCTGCCGCTTCAGACACCCTTCCCGAACAAGTTCCTGCATCGCTTCCCGCACTGTAACCTTGCTTACATCATATATCCTGCAGAGTTCATCTTCGGGAGGAATACGTGTTCCGGCAGGCCACTCACCGCTTTCTATCTTTTCGAGGATAATGGAGTATATCTGCACATACAGTTTTTCCTTGCTTCCCCGGTCTACTGTTTTCTCAATCTTCATATACTCATTAATTCCTGTCTTTATAATGATTTCATGTTCAAGCAACAGCTATGCCATAACATAACTTATTGATTTTTCGAAACATTGATTTTACTCCGGGCACATGTATGCAATCAAAAGCTGCAGAAGTGAGGGAATTACGCGGAATTTTCCAAGAAAAGTGCAATAAATTATTGCCTGTCAATTCTTTATTGCATGCGGAGATCTTTGAGCTTTTTCTGAAGTTGCTGGCGGTGGATACCAAGCTGCGAAGCTGCCCGTGAAATGTTTCCCCGTGAATCCTGCAAGGCAGACCATATCAGCTCTTTTTCATACGCAACAAGTGCCTCGCGCAACCTGGGAGATACGATCTTTTTTCTTGGGGATGTGTGCAGATATGAAGGCAGATCCCCGGATAATATCCACGGGCTGTTCGCAAACGACATTGCACGTTCTATGATATTTTCAAGCTCTCTCACATTACCCGGGAACGTATAGCCCAGGAGGCTGCTCATGGCTTCGTCATTTATGCCCTTTATCATGATATCTTTTCTTTTCGGGGCATGCTTTTTTATGAAATGCTCCACCAGGAAAGGTATGTCTTCCATTCGGTTTCGCAAAGGGGGAGGGTCGATATTGATCACATTCAGGCGGTAGAAAAGGTCTTCCCTGAATGTCCCCTTTTTGCAGGCAGTCCCGAGATCCTTATTGGTCGCCGCGATGACCCTGATATCTATTTTAATTTGATGGGTTCCTCCAATCCTCATAATCTCTCCTTCCTGCAACACCCGCAGAATCTTGGTCTGGAAAAGGGGAGACACATCTCCAATTTCATCAAAAAAGACGGTTCCTCCATCCGCTACCTCGAGCAGCCCTTTTTTTGTATAGTTTGCCCCGGTAAACGCGCCCTTTTCAAATCCGAACAATTCAGACTCAAGAAGCGTATCGGGGATGGCAGTGCAGTTTATCGTAACAAACGGCTTCCCCTTTCTCGGGCTCCATTTGTGGATAGCCCTCGCCACAAGCTCTTTTCCGGTCCCGCTTTCCCCGGTGATGAGCACGTTACTTTCGCTTACCGCTGCTTTTTTAATGAGACCGAACACCTCCTGTATAACAATGCTGGTACCGATCGTCTCGTCAAAACCGTATTCGGTGTCGAGTATCT
>JBFMCL010000045.1 GCA_040754395.1 Nitrospirota bacterium
GAAGAACTTCCATCCTTCAATCCTCGTCCTGTTGTAAACAATAAAATCGCCGAATGGGACACGAGAAATTTCACGGCCGGGAATTATATCTTAAAAATATCAGCGAAAGACAGGGCGGGGAATGAAAATGTAGTCGAAAAGATGCTTGATTTATATCCGGATTTTGCCGTTTCCGCGGAAGGGATAAAAATTACAAACGCGGACGGCCTGGAAATCCCGGCGGACAAGATTTCAAGCGGGTCAAGATTGATGGCAAATGCTGTTATATTAAACAGCGGGTGGAAAGAGGGAAGCAACGTTCTGGTGGAGCTTTTTGATTCAGCGAATCTGGTTAACTCAACTCGAACCACAGTTTCCGCAAAAGGAAGTGTGAAAGTAAAGATTCCATGGAACACTATTAACGATTCACAATTAACGATTCACGAGTTATCTATTGTGGTTAATAGATTAAACGAAATTATAGAACTGGACACAACAAACAACCAGGCACAACGGCTTGTTAACCTTCTCCCTTCAGATACAACCCCTCCCCAGAGCCCCTCAGGTTTAACCGGAGTAATAAATTCATTAAAAACGGTTGGATTAAACTGGAACGCGAACAGCGAACCCGATTTTGCCGGATATAATGTTTACAGGCAGTACCACGATAACCCGGCTGTTCGTTTAAACGCACAGGAAATTTCAAGACTTGCCACGGCGCGTTCCTCAGACGCATGGAGCAGGGCATATAACGGAATGAAGATCATTGACGGGAATGAAGGAACTTACTGGATGTCTATAGAATATCCTTATGAATACTGGGAGTTCGAGGAATGCTTTGTGGGACTTGATTTCCCGGAGGTCCAGAACATAGGAAGGATTGATATAGACTGGTTGAATTACGAGGACGCGGGGAAAGATTTTGAAATAAAGACATGGAATGAAAGCGATTGGGTCCCGCAAAAAACGGTAGAAGGAAATCTTGACATGTTTAATACTTATTTCTTCAACCCGACTGTGATCACCGACAAAATAAAAATCACCATTAAACGCGGGCTGAACAGAAAATATGTTGGGATCCGTGAGGTCAGGATTTATTCAGGTAATTCCGCTGATTTGATTTCTTCGGCTTCATACAGCGATATAAATATAGACAAACTGCCGTATAAATATTTTGTGACGGCGGTGGACTGGGCGGGAAATGAAAGCGCGCCTTCGGAAATTGTAGAGTTTCATGACAATGTCCCGCCTGTGGTTGAAATTACGTCTCCAGGAGCCGGTGAGAGGTTCGGCGGCCGTGTTGAAATCTTTGGGATTGTTGAAGATTTATTTTTACAGGGATACACGGTTGAAATGGCTGAAGGAGAATGGGACACATCGCAGGTGCCGCCTCAAGGCTGGACACAGGTATGGGTGTCTGCAAAACCGGTCCGGGACGATTTAATCTGCGTAATAAACGCGATCCCGGGAATTGACAATAAAAAATACACGGTGCGCGTTAAAGCCGTCGATATGGGTGAGATTGAAAATACCAGAACAACCGCAAAAAACAGGACATTTGTGATTGATACAACACCGCCCGGTATCCCGCAGGGAGTTGAACTTGCGCAAAAGGCCAGGGACAGGATTGAACTGAAATGGCAGGCCGAACCATACGATTCCCTCCTCGGCGGGCAAGCAGGGCAAAGCAGTGATTTGCAGGGATATTATGTTTTTAGAAACGGTGAGAGGCAGAATTTGATAGATATCGCATGGCAGGGAACTGCGGGAGCGGACAGCTACTTCCAGGTCTTAAGTGACACGTCACAAGTCACAAGTCAAGAGCAGGATAGCTCACTGGTTTATTCCCCTGACAGGGCGATCGATAACGATATTTCCACGTATTGGAGGCCGGATGTTGAGGATACGACCGGAACCGGTAATATGCAATGGTTCTTAGAAGAAAGTTTTAACGAGGAAAAAAGTCTTTCTGGGATAAAGATCACGTGGGGAGAGGCGTTTATCGGGAAGGATTTCAGAATAAAAACATGGGATTCAACGGCAAACATATGGATAACACAAAAGGAAATTATTAATTGTCAATTGCCAATAGTTAATTGTCAATTCCAGAATGAGATCAAGACTAACAGGTTAAAAATAGAGATTGCAAAAGCGGGTGTGATTATTCCTGAGAATTACAAAAATGCTGATACAAGCAAAGTTGTTGACGCTATAGCGCCATACCCTACGATAGCCGAGGTGAGTGTGTATGAGAAAAAGGACGGCGTGATGGGTTTGCAGACTGTCCAGGGTTTAATTAAAGGGCAGACATACCGCGAGTCGGATATTCCCGAAGGTGAATATATCTGGACTGTCACGGCCGTGGATGACCTTGGCAATGAAAGCCAGCCGTCTAACGGCATGGTAATGGATCTTCGCGCTCCGAGGGTAGAGATTCTCTCTCCGAAACCCATGGACAAATTAAGCAAAAGCGTGGTGTTGTTCGGCACAGCGGAGGATAAATACCTGGCTGAATACATAGTTGAAATGGGAAAAGGAGATGACCCATGGGAATGGACGACTATTTTCAGTTCCATTACACCGGTATCGAACGGAATTCTTGCCGTTTATTACCCGACTGATCTGGAAGGGACTTACACATTCAAGGTGACCGCCGTAGATCAGGAAGGATACGTCACCTCACGGCAGGTGACCGTGGATATAGACTGCCTGCCGCCCGCAATCCCGTCAAATATTTCTTTTAAGATGTTAAACGACGCAGTTGAATTAAACTGGAATGGAAATTTTGAGGCCGATTTCGCGGGATACAATATTTACCGGAACGGGCTCCCGTTGAATATAAAAGAAATAGCTTCATTAAGCCCTTGGACCGAGGCCAAGAGTTCCTGGATAGGAACCCTTTCTTCCAATGTAATAGACGGCAACAAATATACTTGTTGGGCGCCCCGGCTGTTTGAGACCTCCTCATGGTGGAATGAGCAGTTCACGCAGGATTATACTATAAATAAGGTGGAAATTTTCTGGGCGGGGAATGGCTGGTGCTGGGCGAGGGATTTCGAGGTGCAGGTGTGGAATAGTTTAAGCGGGAACTGGATGACCGTTAAACATGTGGAGGATAACAGGACCAATTATAATTCATTGGAGTTTGAGCCTGTGACTACAAACGCATTGAGGATTTATATTAACAAGGGTCCAAGCTCATTGCTCGCGGGCGCGATATCCGAAGTTTATATATACCGCGCGGGGACGTTCGGATTAATACCTGAAGCTAAATACCAGGATAAGGAATTTATCAATGTGGAATATTCCTACCGTATAACCTCAGTTGACAAAATGGGTAATGAAAGCCCGAAGAGCGATGAGGTATGGTATGACAGCCATGCGCCGAGAGTAGAGATAACACAGCCTTCTGACGGTTATTTTGTATCAGGAAAAAGGTTATATATTAAAGGCGCAATTTCAGACAGGACGCTTAAGGAATGGATATTGGAAGCAGGAGAAGGAGAAGAACCGCTGTTCTGGCAAACGATAGCATC
>JBFMCL010000046.1 GCA_040754395.1 Nitrospirota bacterium
AGAGACTTGAGATAGAGAATGTTTAAATTCGAAAAACTTAATGTATGGCAAAAAAGTCTTGAGGCATTTGAAAAGGTAGCTTCAGTATCTGACAAAATTCCGATTAGATATCAGTCTTCAATTGGAGATCAGATAAGAAGAAGCTGTCTTTCAATATCTGCCAACATTTCAGAAGCAACTGGCAGAAGCAATATAAAAGAGCAGAAATATCATTATTCTGTTGCAAAGGGCTCAATTTATGAAACAGCGAGTCTTCTTTATATTATGAAAAACAGGAAGTATCTTGATAAAGATACCTTTGAAGGTTTATATGCAGAACTCGACGAGATAGCTATGATGCTTCATGGATTAATTGAGAAATAACTCTATCGCTATCTGCGGTCTCTTTCTGAATAAAGGTCCCATCGTCTAGAGGCCTAGGACGTGGCCCTCTCAAGGCTAAAACACGGGTTCGAATCCCGTTGGGACCGCCAATAAAATCAAGGGGTTACAGGGTTTCTGCGTGTGTCTCCCCTTCAGAACGTGATAAAAACGTGATATTCAGCTTTGAAACGGCGCTTCTCAATGAGTCCACATTGAGGTGCGCGTAACGCTTCGTCATCCTCAAATCTTTGTGGCCGAGCAGCTTTGAGATAGTGTGAAGATCAACCCGTCGCTGCCTGAGCGGGCATATACGGCAAAGCACATGCAACGACCGGATGGAAGCATAATAAAGACAAGAATGTGGTGGAAAAGGACAAGGTCATCGGGGCATGCTTAGCCGCTGGTGGTGTATGAAGGAGGCCGCATGGTGAAGAAACTCCCCGGCAAGAAGAGGGCAAGCAGACAAACAAGCTGAACAAACGGCATTATCGACAGAAAAAACAAACAATGGCAATAAGCCCGGTTGTGGACATCCGGAATCTTCCGGTTCTTCACTTTAATCCAAGAAGGAATTCCGCAGCCGGCTCGATGGAAATACCATCTCTTAACAGCCTCTCCCTTCCCCGATAGACAAGGAGCCTTTTTGCTTCGGGGTAGTCTTCACCGAATGCCTTGAGCGGCCTGAGATCCTGAGGATGTATGGTAGCGGTGTTTTTTACTTCTATCGCCTGGAAGATGTCCTTCCCGTATACAATAAAATCAACTTCGGACCCGGCGCTGGTCCTCCAATAGAACAGTTCGCACCCGGGCTGGAAATAATCTATCCATGCCCTCAAGTGCTGGGCAACCAGCCCTTCGAGTGCGGCGCCTGATTTCTCCTCGGGTCGGTCAAGAGGGCCTGATGGCCGAAGGACGTTGTAAATGCCGGCATCGAAAAAATAAAACTTCGGGTGGGAGGCAACTGCCCTTTTCGCCCTCCTGGAAAATACAGGGATTCTGAAGGCAAGGAGCAGGTCTTCCAATATTACGATATAGCCTTCCACTACCTTCCGCTCTATCTGGCATTCGCGCGCAACATTGCTTATATTCAGGACGGAGCCATGGGAAAAGCTCATAGTTTCGAGGAACCTGGTAAAGTTCCCGATGTTTCTCGTAAGTCCTTCCATCTGGACTTCTTCCCTGAGGTAGAGGTCCACATAGGCCTGAAGTGTTGCCATCGTGTCTTGGCTGTTAAGAACGAGTGGTATCGTGCCGATTTGCAGGGCCTTGTCCAGTTCAAACAGATTTTTGAGCTCGGCCGCCATAAATGGGTGCATATGCTTCATTAGCGCCCGGCCGGCAAGCAGGTTTACACCTCCCCTGCGTAACTTGCGCGCGCTTGAGCCGGTCATGATAAACTGGAGGCCCCGCTTCTCTTCAATGAGGCTATGCACCACTTCGAGAAGCTGTGGCGCCTTCTGCACCTCGTCTATAACAACCGTCCTTTTCTCTTTGTGCGCGCCTATCAACTCTCTCAGCCTCTCGGGACGGGCAGTGTAATTCCGGAAGACGTCGGGAAGCAAAAGATCAAGATACAAGGCCTGCGGATAGGTTTTTTTGATAAAGGTGGATTTCCCCGTACCCCTCGGCCCGAGGAGAAAAAAACTTTGCTTTTCGGGCTTTAAGAATCGTTTAATTGTTTCCATTTTTAGTCCATTTTCGGAATTATAATATCCGAATTTTAACCTAATGTCAAGGCATTAAAGGAGCGAAATTCGATTCCCTTGATTCCCTGATAAGCCGGGGAGGAGAGTGATTTCTTGTTATTTGTGCAGTTTAGATTTAGCCGTCATGCCCGAAGTTCATAGTCGGGCATCCAATTTTTAGATTTTTGGATTCCTTCTACTCGTTTTTTTGGTCAGCATAAAGCGCGAGAATGGTTCTTTAGTTGATTTTGACGGTATTTAGGCGCAGTTATCCCTTCATCCCTCAATAATAAAATTCCTTTTATGGGCTCAGCCTACGGTCTCACCCTGAACCAGCGAGGCAATCGGCAGCATGAGACAGCCAGTGCAGCCTAAGCGCCGACTTTGAAAAAAGAAGCTTCCACTTTCTGGCATGTCGTACCAATTTCCCCGGCACACGTACGAGGTCGCGGATAATTGTCCGGATGCCGTGCTTGCGAGCTTCCTTCGGCAGAAGCTTCATCTGCAAGGCAACCAGCAGATTCTGTGCAATCTGCCCGGCTGAGTAGAAAGCCCGATTAGCGTTGAAAGAACCACAGGGCGGATGATGCAAATCCAGGTGGATCAAGGGTCCTTTTAACGCGTTTTCCTGCCCCTGTTTCCCACGATGCCGCTTCACAAGTTCCTTAAGAGACAGATCAACCCTGCTGATAAGGATAAACGTATACCTGGGCAATAACAGTTTCTGTGTGCCTTCGTACAAAGAGCGGACAACTACGTATGCCTCTTCTTCCTTCCACCCCCGGGGACGGTGAAAAAGAAGCACCGCATGCTCAGTCCCATCATCATTGATAGCCTCCCAATCACTTTCTTCCAAGTCGCTTATCTGCTCCCGTAAAGGGCGCTTGTACGTTTCACTCGTCACGCTGATGGAATAATCCCAGCCCTTGTTGCGGCAGGACTCTACAACTTCTTTACGGTAATAAGCGTTATCAAAGCGTGCCCATACCGGATGCCCTTCTCCAATCATCTCCGATGTCTCCTCCAGTAACTCCTTCACCCCATGGGCTACGTCGCCACCGCCTTTTTGCAGCTTCTGTGTTACCCACAGCCCGCCAACAAACGCTGCATGAAGCCAATACCCAAGACTGCCATCGTAGAGCTTCCCCGCACCTTCATGATACTGCCCCGTCACTTCTATACCCGTGCCATCTACAAACACCGGTATATAGCCCTTCGTCTGTTCTTCGTATTCTAAAACTGAGTCTACTATCTTTGCTGCCTGCAAACGTGCAACTGTTAAAAAACTCTCGCACGCCCGCTCGTCGAACCTGCCAAGAT
>JBFMCL010000047.1 GCA_040754395.1 Nitrospirota bacterium
GCCCTGCCCTCCCGATGAAGTGCTTCAGGTTCTGCATGATGTGCTGCTCGATGTCGCGGTCGCCCCTCGGGAGGTAGTCGAGGAGCGCGAGCACGTTTGCGATCCGCTGGTAGAGGGCATCCAGCTCTCCGTGCTTGACCCGGCAGCGCCGGGCGGCCTGCGGTCCGGGAGGGCCTGCTGCAGCGCTCCCGGTGCGGAACTCGGATGGAGGAGATGATCCGGCACCATGACGGACTTTGAGTGACGGACTTTGAGTGGGACTTTGAGGGACGGTGATGACTGAGTTGACTTATTCTGAGTTCCAACCAGCGGGTCGAGAGGGGCAAGCCCCTCACCCGCGCGTTCGGCTACCATATGAAAACGGTTTGACAGAAACAGCAACCCATTGCTATCATTAATAGTGAATACAATAGGCATACACTTATGAAGTATTTTGATTGGAATGATGAAAAGAATGAGGTGCTCAAAAAAGAGCGGGGGGTCTCATTTGAGCAGGTTGAACTGGCAATCGCATCAGGCGATCTGCTTGACCGGGTGAGGCATCCCAATCAGACAAAATATCCGAATCAAAAGGTTTTTCTGGTGCTGATTGAAGATTATGTCTATTCTGTGCCTTATGTTGAGGATGACGAAAAGATCTTTTTAAAAACAATTATTCCGAACAGCAAGGCAACAAAGAAATATTGGGGAGGTAAAAAATGAAAAAGACAGCATATTTGGATAAAGAAGAAAGGGAATTGGCGGAATCGCTTGAAAAAGACGAATGGGTTTCCGATCTTGACAAGAAAGAGAAAAAGAAATATGAAACATATGCACGCAATAGTCTCAACAAACAGAGACGGATTAATATCCGAATGACAGAGCGGGATTTGAAGAAAATCAGGGCTAAAGCAATCGAAGAAGGGATACCCTATCAATCCCTGATTTCCATGCTCATTCACAAGTTCAACGAGGGAAAAGTTACCTTCAGCAAAAAGAAGCATGCCTAACGAATCAATTCACTGAATCGGCGAGGAACAGCCCTCGCCTCTCGGTGATTTCCAGCGTTATGCACGAGGTATAGATAGTGAATAGAAAAGGAACTCTAATTTTTTTCTGCGGGAAAATGGGAGCCGGGAAATCGACTTACTCAAAAAACCTGGCCAATGAATTAAGCGCAGTATTTTTATCTGAAGATGACTGGCTTTCTGCTATTTATCCAGAAGAAATGACAAAAGCGAGGGGGTCAGGTCTTGAATCTTGAATTATCCTCTTTTTATCTCTTTTCAAGATTCAAGACCTGACCCTGTGCAGAGCTTTATTTCTATAATGATAAATTGATTCAATACGGCCAGCCAAATGACTGGCCTACAGAACCTGATAAAATAATTGAAATTCGTGAAAGATGATCTTGCACAACACTTCGGTGGGTCGATGGGAAGCTACCCTGCCTCTCTGTGAGTTCTGGCGATTCATCTACGTAAAGATAATTTGACGCTGAGTGACATTTGTGTGCATAATATAATACACAAATGGAGGACAGGATCATGAAATTTCTGAGCGTTCGGGATTTACGGGGTAAGTCGGCGCAAATCTGGAAGGAATTGCCCGCTGAGAGGGAGATGGTTATTACCAGTAACGGGCGGCCTATTGCTATTCTTGCGGCAATAACCGAAGCAAACCTTGAAGAATCGCTATCAGCATTCCGTCAGGCCCGTGCGTTGGAGGCTGTCGCCTCTCTCCAGCTTAGTTCCGTAGAACTGGGAACCGACAAGCTTTCAATGGAGGATATCGACGCGGAGATAAAAGCTGTCCGTAAAAAGCGCGCACGATGAATATTGTGCTCGACACCAATGTTCTTGTTGCAGGGCTTTTATCACCGTTCAAAGGCTGTGGTGAAATCGTGCGCATGGTTTCATCCGGCGAGCTGATACTTTCCTTTGACGCTCGCATTTTGTCGGAATATGATGAAGTTCTGCGACGTCCGAAGTTTAAGTTTGAGGAGGAAAAGGTAGCTGCGCTCCTTGATTATATTATTCATCATGGACAGATAGTGGCGTCTTCTCCATTGACTAATTCGCTTCCCGATTCCGACGATGCGCCATTTCTCGAAGCTGCCATGGCAGGTCATGCAGCATGTCTCGTCACGGGAAATCAAAACCATTTCCCTTCTGAACTATGCCAAGGAATCAAGGTTTTTTCTCCGACTGAGTTTCTGGTGTTTTATAAAAAGCAAAAAATGAAGAGTAAGCGCATAACAAGACGCTCAACCCGGACGCGCAAAAAACCGCGCGCTGGTTAGCTTAAGCGTTATGCACGAGGTATAGATAGTGAATAGAAAAGGAACTCTAATTTTTTTCTGCGGGAAAATGTAATGACAAAGGCGAGGGGGTCAGGTCTTGAATCTTGAATTATCCTCATTTTTATCTCTTTTCAAGATTCAAGACCTGACCCTGTGCAGAGCTCCGAGAGGTGCTGACTGTCCGGGAGGCTCCTAACTTTTACACTCGGAAGGGCTTCCTCCGCCCTCGAACGCCTGGACCACCGCCTTGTACTTCTCGTGGATCATCTTCCCGTCGAACTCCCGGAACCGTGCGAGCATCGCCCGGTCCTCTTCGTCCGAGAAATAGGCACGGGCCGCCGGGAAGAACACCGCGTCCTCCTTCTCGATATGCGCGGGATAGAAATGCACCAGGGTGTTCAGGCGGGATACTATCTCTTCCAAGGCTCCCGTGTCGCCTTCCCGGTACCGGGCAGTGGCCTCCACGACGGCCTTCGTCGTTTTCCGTGCGAAGACATGCTCTTCGATCAGTTCATTCATGAGCCGCCTGTCCTCATCGGACAGGTTTCTCTCTTCGAGATCGCGGAAGAGGATATCTTCCTCTTTCCCGTGGTGCGTACGGTCGGCGTACGTCCGGATGAAGTCGACAGCCGCATCGACGAAATACGGGTCGATGGACGCCGCCTGCCGGGCCTGCTCCAGCGTGCGGCGGATCACGGCTACCATCCGCTCGATCAGGCGGTGCTCTATCATGAGCAGTCCGCGTGCCTGCATGCGCTCCCTCCCCGTCCGTTCCCGGACAGATGATGCTCCTGCTTCCGCTCCAGGTACCCTACCATACGTCTCCTTTACCTATCAATCAGAACGCACTGGATCATGCTGATGAGGCGTCTCAGCCGTCCTTCCTGCCGATCTTTTTTTCGATCTGGGAGATGATGCCGTGGAGCATCTTCAGCTCCCAGTCGTTGAGCCCTGCCCTCCCGATGAAGTGCTTCAGGTTCTGCATGATGTGCTGCTCGATGTCGCGGTCGCCCCTCGGGA
>JBFMCL010000048.1 GCA_040754395.1 Nitrospirota bacterium
TCGCCCTGGAGGTTGTAAATATAAGGTATGTATGAACTGCCGTACATGGCATTATATTTTTCGAATGCCTTTTTGACCGCCTCCCCCAGAACTGTCTCACCTTCTGTGAAGATGCCCTGATAAAACAGTCCTGCCAGTTCTTTTGAGTTGAGGTTCAGGGCCATTCCCGCAGGCCCGAAGAAAGCAATAGAACCTCCGTTGTCTTTGGTCACCAGGGACTCGCTTAATGAATCATAGCCCGGAAGGGCAAACTGACCTGCTACGCATGTCATTGCCGTTACAACAGGCAGTTTATTCCCGTTCATCAGTGAATTCACATCACCGGTCATAAGAAGCCCCTCTCCGGCAAACCGGTCTACGGCAGCATGTCCGATATAGTTGAGGAATAATGCGCCGTTGTTGATCCCCTCAAGGAGCCGCTGCCGCGCATATTCCAACGGGTGTTCAGACAGGTATATCTTTTCAACTCTGTATTGAGGTGGAATCATACCGGCTATTTCGTCGCTGTCTGAAGGAAAGTCCCCGGCATCATCAGGGTTGTCGGCAACCCACAGCATCCTCTTCATCCTGCCGGGTTCATAGGACTTGATCTTCTTCAGCATCATGTACAGTTCCGCATCTGCAGCCGCAGGAAGCCTGCCGATGGCCATATCAGGCACATGGTCCCCGTCTGCATCCGCAAAGTAGTTGTCTGAAGGGGAAAGCCCAAATGGTGTTGACACCATCTTAACAGGTATCAGGTTGTCTCCATAGCCGAGGTTATCCTTGTAGTCATATGTGCCTTCGCCTGCCAGAAGCACATATTTTGGTTGCCCGCTCCAGTTCCGGTAAGCATGGCTGAGAAAGTCGTGTATGGCATCCGGACCGGATATGCCGTAATTGAATTCATCCATGATATCTTCGACCATTACCACCATTGTTTTAAGACCCCGGGACTCTCTGTAGCCTGCATAGGAATGCGCTGCATCCGCCAGTTCTTCTGTGGTGATGATGATATAGTCGGCCATGTTTTTCGTGGATAAAAGTGTCGAGGGGCTGTCTGCCCATGCATTGACCCCTGTTACGGCAGCGCCGGCTGTGATGACAAGATACGGGGTCTGGGGTGATGAAGGCGTAAAGCTTATGCTGTAATTCCCCGCAGAACCGCTGATGGTTGTTGCTGTATTGAATCCCGGCCTGTCCGGATCGGTCAGATCAAAGACGGATATATCAGGGCTGGTGAATCCGTATGCGGTTATTGTGCTGTTGCCGTCTCCACGTAAAAGAAGGGTGTTTCCTTTTGCCTGGTAAAGTCTCTGATAGGTTATGTCGAATGAGTCAATATAGAACATGCTGTAGGGAGCCCCTGTATCCAGTAAACCTGTTATTGTAACTGTGTTGTCTCCCTCGTAAAGCTGTCTCTGGTCAAAGCTCAGGACAACTTCGTGTTGTGCGGTCCCGTCCCACCGGTCTTCTCCTATCGTCATCCCGTTTAGGCTGACTATTACATGGTGGTCCGGGTTCGAGGCCGTATCGGTGAATCCCTGAAGTCTGACCGTCATTTGAGCCCCGGCCGACATATCAGCCACACCCTCGGCATGAATGGTAAAAGACCTGACGCCCATGGAAGGATCCCCGCTTATTATGTAATCCCAGAACCAGTAATCCGACTCAGGGTCCTGTGTCAATACAGGGACTGCAAATTTATCCTCCTCCATATGTTTCGAATCTGTAAATGTCTCATGGCCTGAAGACGGAGGAGGCCCGTTGCCTTCAATGCGCTCCATCTGCTGCCCCCTGCCTATGTAGAGCCAGTAGATGTTTTCTTTCGTGTAGATGCTGTCTATTCCATGTCCGTAGAAGAATATGCCTTTGTCGTCGCTTGACGGAATATATGCCACTTCCATCCCCCGGCTGCTTATTGCCAGCCGGCCCCTTGTGATTAAATTTTTGACCGTCTTCTGTGGGATGCCCAAAAGTGAGGATATCTCCTGTGTGTCTATATAGTAAAGACCTTCCTTGTCTATGGATATCTTTGCCATATCGCCTCTTCTTGCCTTCTTCAGTATGCCGGCCTTTTCTATGGCAGCCTTCCTGACTTTGATGCGCGCCTTTTTTTCAGCAGACACGGCATGCGCCTTTCTTGTGTATCCTGAGATCAGTTCCGGATCAGCAATCTCCAATGTATCTGTGTTGTGAACGCCCCCTCCAATCCGGACTGTGAACGGCCCGTAGTAGTTCTTTCCGCCTCTCCCCTCTATCTCCACAAGCAGATAGGTGTTGGCTTTCTTGAATGAAGCCCCGCTGTCAATGAGCCTGTATGTCCCCCCCTGCGGTGATGTAAGCAGCGCAGGAAGAATATCATGGTTGATTATTTTGAATTTCCCTCTCGACTCATCAAGCCTGTAAAGATAAAAACCCGCTGTGTCGACCTCTGAGGATGTCGTCCACTCCACTGCTGCCTGTCCATTGTATTCATAGGCTCTGAATGAGGATATAATTGCCAGTGTCGGCACCAGCGTGCCCTGTGTTACGGCAAGTTCGCAGAGGGGGCCAAAGGTGTATGTGGCCCGAGTCTGTGTGGTATTGCCTGTTTCATCCACATATCTTGCTGTTGTCCCGTTTGATGCAGGTGTGCCTGTCACCGGAAGCCTCTGGCCCGCGGCAGAGGGGGTTACATCCACCTGATATGACATTGCTGCGTTTGTCCCCGCTGCAACAGTCCCCGGATCCCATGTTATATTGCCGGTCCCTCCGATTGCAGGCTGTCCTGTTATTGCGCCCTGGTTGACTGATGCATTCCCTGCATAGACTGCCCCTCCACCGGGCACATTTGCTGTGACAAGGTCGGCAGCGGAAAATGTTATCGG
>JBFMCL010000049.1 GCA_040754395.1 Nitrospirota bacterium
TGTTGGCGTCGGGGAAAAAGAACCGATTCTGTGGGGACCGAAAGCGTTGCACTTGGAGCCGGCCTTTAGTGAGCGAAGCAGTTTGTTGAGATTGTAGACCATCCTTAAAGACCTTCCTTTCCGTACAATGGTTACCTCAAGAAAGAATCCGGAGGTAATCATTGCTAAAACGATGTGCTCATTGCGGACGCTACTTCACGCCTGACAGACGAGCAGGAGAAAGACAAAAAGTTTGTAGCCGGGAGCAATGCAAACGCGCCCGGAAGAAGCAGGCCCAAATAAAGTGGCGCAGCAGAAATCCCGATTATTTCGCTCACCATTACCGTGACTATGTCAAACCTTGGCGACTGAAACGCAGAAATCTTCGTGTCGACTCACAGCTCAAACTGATAAAAGACGAGATACCCACTTCAAAGCCTTTACAGAAGCTGGTTTTGCTGATACCGGGAGACAGCAAAGAGGTGATAAAAGACGAGATAATCCTCCGAAGGCTTGATAGGCATACGTTTGCAGCGCATGGACCATGATAAAAGACAAGATGGACTCGGTGCCGGTGCCGATGTAAACTGGGTCATCACGACAGGGAAGGAGATGGCGGTGAAATGGAAGAATCGCTTCAAAGTCGATCTCGGCACCTCTATCAGGTCGAAGGACTGAGCCTGAGGCAGGTAGGAAAGACCCTCGGCATATCCAGGAAGAAAGTGACCCGGCTCATTCGGCAGGATGGTCTGCAAAGAAAGTCTGCGGAAGGGGTAATAGCTCCCTATGAACGGCTGATACAGCAATGGTACAAGGAATACCCGTCTCTTAAAGCCGTCCAGGTACTGGAACGATTGAAGAGCTACGGCTATAAGGGCGGTTATACTGCTGTAACCGAATATACGCTTCAGTTCCGAAAGAGGCGCAAGGGCATCTCTTATCATGCTCTGGAGTTTCTGCCCGGCGAGGAAGCGCAAGTGGACTGGATGCAGAGGACCATGCCTTTCGGCGTCGTTTACGGCTTTGTTTACATACTGTCTTATTCACGATATCTTTATTGCCGCTTCTATCTGAGGAGTTCTCTGGAGTTCTTTCTTGACGGTCATATAGAAGCCCTTAAGGAAATCGGCGGCATCGTGAGCAGGCATACTTACGATAATCTCAAATCCGTGGTCATAAACAGAAAGCCGGAGATCACTTACAATGCGAGATTCCTGGACTTTGCCAGGCACTACGGCTTCTCGATCCGCGCCTGCAACCCCGGCAAGCCTAATGAAAAAGGCAGGGTCGAGAGAGTAATCAGGGACATCGAAAGCTTTCTTGCCGTCAACACCTTCAGCGATATCGCCGACCTCAACAAAAGATTAGGACAGTGGCGGGTACAGAGAAATAACAGGATTCACCGGTCATTGGGGATAACGCCCTCTGAGGCATTGAAACAGGAGAAGCTCAGAGCGCTTCCGCAAATCCACTACCTGGCTTACCGGCATGAGCCGGCAGCCATCAGCAAGACATGCTTTGTAGAGTTCGACACAAACCGCTACTCGGTACCGTCAGAGTACAGCGACATGCCGTGTAATATCTTTGCCTATACCCACCAGATAGAGATCCTGGTGAATGGAAGGAAGATAGCGACCCACAACCGGGTGTTCGACAGGAGACAAAAGATAGAACATCCTTCCCACCGTCAGAGGCTTCTCGATAAAACGCCCCACTTCAAGTACCAGAGGATATTACAGCTTCTCAGGTCCATGGACAAAAACTTAGAGCACTTCATAAAGCGGGCCGAACAGGAGGGACAGGATCCTCTTTCGGTCTCATATGAACTGTTCAAGCTTCTTAAAGGCATAGCCAGGGAGACACTCATATCGGCGGTTAAGGCGGCAATCAGCATAGGCACCTACAGGGTGACATACATCCAGGGACTTCTGAGTCCTGCCGGAAACCAGGATAATCCCGTCCATCCGCAGAATCACGGGCTGCTGCACATTACCTACGAAGGGAGGCAATTGAGCGATTATGATGAACTTATATGAGCTGTGGCGGCACTTCAGGCTCCTTGCGGACCCCGACACTCTCTCAAAAGAGCAAAAGGAGTTCATGCTGAAGTTCCTGACCGAGGAGTATCACCGAAAGGAGCAAAAAAGAATCCAGTACCTCATGAATATGTCCGGAATCAAGAGGCCAAAGGTCTTTGACGACTTCGACTGGAAGTATAATCCCAAGATACCGAGGGACAAGATATTTGAATATATGAACACCCAGTGGCTACAGAAACCCAGTAACCTCGTCCTCATCGGCCCTGCCGGTGTAGGGAAAACCCACGTCGCAACCGCACTGTGCCATGACGCCCTTAACAAAGGCCATCAAACCGTCTTTCTTACCCTCTTTGACCTGACCGCTAAAATGGCGAAGGCCAAGAGCATCTATAGCTTCATCGAATACCATTCAAGGGCGGCAGTCTGGTGTCTGGATGAGATCGGCTATGTGATCCCATCCAAAGAACAGGCAGACTGCATCTTTCAGATAATCTCGAAAAGGGCTGAAGTGGGAACGACTATCGTTACTACAAACCTCGTGCCGTCCAACTGGGGAAAGGTGTTCGATACTGTTACCGCGTCGGCGATTCTGGATCGCCTGAGCATGAATGGAAGGTTCATCACCTTCGAAGGGAGGTCCTATAGAAGCAGACAATAGGCAGTCGAACCGTATGACAAGTGGCTTTGATAATCCTTATCCGATGGGACAGCTCGCCCCGATGCCAGGTGTTCAACGTAGTATTGCGTCTTCATCA
>JBFMCL010000050.1 GCA_040754395.1 Nitrospirota bacterium
CCAGGGCGATGTATTCCCGGTAATCGTCGTCGCAGAAGAAGGTCTGCTGGCGGCGGTTTCCACGTTGGGTGACATGATGGGGAACGCCCGGTGCGATGACTCGTGCCAGTCTAGCCATGGACGGAAATTAGCCGAGGTGGGATGGTATGTCAATTCGATATACTGTCCCCGGAATTCCTCGGAGTTCTGGATTCTGCGCAAGTACATCCTGCAGGGAGCGATTGAGAAGAGTTTCATAGATTCCGGGCGGGAGCAAGGGTGGCATCTTCTCACCCGCCCAGGTGCTTCAGATAGGCATCAAGAACCGGCACGTCCGCAGCAGCCCAGTCAAGATTGACGAGTTCTTTCGCGCGCCGCCACGTGGCGTCCGCATGCTCATGAAGTGTTACTTCGCCGGCAATAATCGAACAGATGAAAGGATGAAGAGTCACGGTCAGCTTGGAGTAGTCATGGATTGAAAAAGGCAGTTGTTGGAACACGGCTATTTCAAGACCGAGTTCTTCCCGTATCTCCCAACGCAGGCATTCCTCAGGGGTCTCGCCGCCGCGGATCTTTCCTCCCGGGAATTCCCATTTTAGCGGTAAGGTCATTACAGCGCTGCGCTGTGCGGCCAAGACAAGGCCATTGCGCTCGATAATGGCGCAGGTTACCTGGATATGTTTCCTTCCCATTGTGTTCATTTGCTAGGTCAGAAAAGGCGATGCGCCTAAAATAACCTAACGTTAATGGCATAAATGGATAGTGCAAATAGCATCAAGTCCATTTTTTTCTCTGATGATACGCGATTGGTTTTACATTACGGCATTTTTGTTCAAGTTGATGTTCAATTCGCTGAATTGTTGCTGGATTTATTTTTTCATTCATCCGGAGTGCCCTCTGGTAATGCTGAGCTTTTCCATACAGAAAAAGAAAAACGTCAGGGGTGGTTTGTTTGATAAACCAGCCGGGATAGGCAAGCGCTGGTTTGACCGTAATAGTTTCGCCGATTGCAGAGCTTAGCCATTTGGAAAGTGATGAAGCCTGCCGTTTCGCCTGTGCCAGTGGCTCGCCCGTTTGGAACCCGTCGGGAAACTCCAAGACTTTGCCATTGTAGATGATGGTCGCGTCCTTGGAGCCGCCGCCGGTATCAGGCTTGGCCTTCCCTTTTGTTTCTATCGCAAATACCCCGTTTGGCCCGACAACAATATGGTCAATATTGTATTCATCGAAGGAAAAATCATGATAAACCCGATAACCGTGAAGCATTAGCTGGTTCAGCTCCTGTCCGACAGCTAATTCTGCTTCCAGGCCGAGTAAAGTATCATTTCTTTTTTGGAATAATTTGTATATATATCGCAAGAAGAAAACAAGAGATATTCCAAGAATTAATCCAAACAAAACAGGTAAATACCACCCCATCCCTGTCGAAATTGCTTGCAAAGCATACAATACAAACAAAAATGATAAACAAAAAATCATGACTATATAAAGGGAAAAATCGTATATTTTCTCATTAATCCCTTCAAGCCGTTGTCTCAATGTTTCTCCTGGATTCCTGAGAAGACATTCTGTAAAGGGACTACGCTTTGACCTTCTTTGTCGCCTCAGACGCCAAATGACAGCCAACAAGGGTACAAATGTAAGTCCAAAGGATAACATCATTATTAATAAATATAAGAGCAGTTTGGTAGTCACAGCTTTTGGAACCATTCAATTGAACGTCTTCTTCTTGTCATTTCGTTTCATTCCAGATATCGGTCTCTTACTCATCCCACATTTCATGGTAGGCGTGGACGTAACAAGCTGCAGCCTCCGGGGCAATCTCAAAATAGTAACGGCAGAGCTTCTTGTATAGCGAGAGCATTTCATCGAAGAAGCAGAAGTCGAGCATGCCGTCGAGGCATTTTTCGATGCGCCGTATATCATTATCTTGCACGTTCAGAATGGCTTCGACTTCGATGGAATATTGCCGGCCAGCATCCCGGGCAAGGTCTTGTGCCAGCATGGCCAGTTTGCCAATACGCTGATCGAGGTTGTTGTTCTGTGGCTCCATGTCACTCTTCATTTTTGTCGGCTTTCCAGGACTCTTTTCACAATTTTTGTCACCTCCATGCCTCCCTTTCCACTGTTATTCAGTGGATCGTCTGTCAAGGGTCAGCGTTATTGAGCAGGGGCGGGGTCAGTTTTATTGAGCAGTTTGACCCTCGCTGAGTCCTGTTGGTGTGAGTGCCGGTTGCTTTGATTGCGGGCGCATTCTCTTCCGGTACGACT
>JBFMCL010000051.1 GCA_040754395.1 Nitrospirota bacterium
TACTCCGGTGCGTGGTCGAAGACCATGCGCACCGCCCGTTCTTTCAGCTCCGGTGGATATCTCTTTTGTGTATTCATGGCTCCATCCTCTCAGACTATGGAGCCTCCAGGAAAGTCGGGGCGGTTCAGAGAAATGGATTGAAGCAGGCTTGGGCTCCATTCCTGATATATTTGGCGATAATACAGTCTTGTCTGAGATCTATTTGGGCCTGCTTTCTCAAAACAGGGGAAAAGGCAGTGGATTAATTGATATTACAGAGGCACTAAACTGCTTTTGCGAAGGGATATTGGATCAGATAACAGGAATTAACAATCTCGAGGGTCTCCTTAGACAACATATGTTATATGACGCTAGGGTCACGGGCTTGGAGTACTGTGAACATATGGAGAAGCAAAGAGCTGGAATCGCAGAGTTGTTTGCGATTCTCAGCGATCTTAGCGAGCCAATTACGGCGATCTATTTAGAGTTATCGGGAAATGGATTAGAACCACTTCTCGATAAAATACAAGAGGGCTGCGACTGGGGGGTATTGCAGAATTTTGTTGGAGAATTCGATAAGAGCGGTAACTACGTTCCGGGGTTGGCGGCATCGCGGGTTCTAAGAGATTATCTTGGTGAAAAGATTATGAACTATGGATTCGAAATTGGATATGGTCAATCTAGGCCGAATGGAGCTAGAAACAGTAAATACACATATCATTTTATTGAAATTGGGTTTCAACCAAATCCGCTAACTCTCGATATAAATGCTGTACCTCCTGAAGGAGGAAGGCTAGCTGGCGACTATTATGATATTGATGAGTTCTATTATCTTATTGATAGTATCAAGGCAGATTTGCGTTACAGGGAGGGCAAGAATGCTATGGACTATGTAATGCCCTGACGATCATATTAGAATAGGATGATATGTAAAACAATTGATTTGGCAGGTGTACAAAATGATGCGAATTCGTTTGGGGAGAAAGCACGTAATCTCCCTCTGTGTGGTTGTTTCAGTAGTATTGGGTACTACATGTTTGGGGTGCAGAAACAACCAAGATACAGAAACGAGAGACACAGCACTGGATCAGATATCAGATCAGCTAAGCAGAATCAGCGTTAACGCAACTGATTTGGCAGATAGGCTATTTTCAGAAGCTTCGACAGGTCATCAGTATCTGGACAGCAAAGATATGCTGGAGCTGGAGGAAATCAATGATGAACTTAACGAGATTGAAACAGGGACAGTTGATGATTCAGTAACAACGGATGCGATGAGAGAGAGAATTCTTCAGATGATTGTAAGGGAAACCTTGTACGAGTTGACCAGTACTATCGGCAATTACATTTATATACGCGACAGCAAAGCTGGATTGGAAAGCATTCAAATGTCGCTGGCTAATAGGAACACTTCCTATGAAACAGAGTTGTATCGTTGGTTGAGCTGCATTTCAGAATCACAAACCTGCCCTTATAACGAGCGAGAACTTATTAGTCTGCTATTAAACAAGTACATACAAGGAGCAACGGATAGTTGCCTGCTCTCTTTCTATGAGTTGGATAACAATATCTTCAATTCCAATAGGCAAAGTTTGCAAGGGTTTCTGGATAATTGTAGTAGAAGTATTAAGCGCATTTTGGATGAAGTAAGAGAGCTGGAAGTACCTGAGGAGTTGGCTTTAGCAAGAAGCGAGCTCATAAACACACTACAAGAAATGGACAAACAGAATAGCTTTCTCAAAGACAGTGACTGGCCAGTTATGGATGAGGCAGACCTGGAGAAGATGATAGAAGGATACATAGTGAACAGAGACAAGATATACGAAACAATATCGCCATTCTTGCCGCTTTCAGAATAGCAGCATCGGCAATAGGGCTTGAAAGATCCGCACGTCCGGCTACGAGGTACACTGGGACTACAACGCCCAGGGCAAGGTGGTGCAGGAGGAGAAGAGATGCGCCTACGGCGGCGCCACCGAAACCCCCACCGTGACCCACTACACCTACGACCCCCTGGGCAACCTCACCTCCGAGACGGTATGCGCGGGCGCCGGGGATGCCCCCGTCCTCTCCCCACTGTCAAGGGCAACGTAATTTGTCCTCTTAATGGCGAAATAATTTGTCCACTTTTTGGCGAAAACATCCGGCTGGCCCCGACCTCCGGGCCGCTTGAGTGAAGCGAATAGAGATGCCACGCCCCAGC
>JBFMCL010000052.1 GCA_040754395.1 Nitrospirota bacterium
AGTATCTGGGGATAGCCCTTGATCTTGGAAGGATATCTCCGGAGCAGATGACAGCATTAAAGACAAAGCTTGAGGCAACAAAGGCAAAACTTGAAGCACAGGATTTCTCAACCCTTACGAAGGATGACATCCTCGGCGATCTGCTCTATACAACTGCATTATCCTACCATGCCGAACTCGGGGTGATGAATTTTGTCTCAGCTAAAACAATGGGCGTTATGGCAATCACTCTTCCCTCAGAGACAATCTTTTCCTTTGAACTTAAAAGGACATTTGCATTCGGGATACCGATATCTGTTAGTTCAGGTGGCTTGGCAATGGATGCGGATAGGCTGCTCAATTTAGTGAAAGCATTGGATGGCAATACAGAACAACCAAAGCAGTTTTTCCTGACATCAGGAATGAACGGATCGGCGTTGGAACACTCAGTGCCAGAACAACTCTTCTCAACACCGGAAACCCCTGCACAGGGAATCTCTGCGGTTAAGGCATTACAGATAGCAAATGAACAGGGAATCCCCATTTACACCATCAATCAGACGAACATCAATAACATCTTTCCCCAACTTCAAGTGGATAGTGATGTGAAAAGTGATATTCAGAATGCCGTCAATGCAGGGAAAGAAGTGACTGTTTCCAAGACTGACATAGCCTTTAATGGATGGACGGGGTGTGGTTACATTATCATTGATCCTATTACTGGCGCAGGCGCGTATATGATAAGCGGGGGTCATAGCGGTGGTGAACTATTACTGATTGGCATATTGATGATATTTTCAGTAGTATTTTTAGCTTTGGCCGTGATAACGAGTGAAACAGTAATCGGATTTCTTGTATTTGCTTTTATATCATATTGCTTTGCATATGCTGCACTTGTTGCCTACTTTGGTAAAGAGAAAGCGGAAGATTTCATGGAATGTCTATCCGAATTACTCTTATTCTATTTGATAGCAAAGGTGATAGGCACGGCTATCAAAAAATTGGAAAAAATATTGCATATTGTTGAAATCGGCCATGGTATTAATCACATCAAGAATTGTTATAAGAATTTGTGGTATTCGCATTGATGGAGGACATATGGAATTTGATATAACAACTATTGCAATCTCTGGTTTCGGTCTGTTAATTGGAATTATTTATATTTTAATAGGTAATTTATCAATCAATGCTAAGAAATCTGTCCTGCGGTGTCTGATCATTTTATTAATCATTACATTATTGAACTGCTTAGTTGAAGGTCGCTGGGATATGGATTTCGTAATAAGTTTCTTGATTTTGAAAAAAGTCGGAATTTGGGCTCTTCGTGCTTCGGTATCTCTTGTATATATCTGCATCCTGTGGGGACTGGTTCTAGAGTTAAAAGGTAAAGTATGTAAAAAATAAAAGATTGCCTGTTATTCCCTCTACATCCAGCAGACCATGACTGATTACCAGACACAGGTGCAGAATTACATATCACAGAATTATCCCAATGCCACAGTGGGAGATGTGCTTGGGAAGAAGGAGATACAGAAGCAGGAATTCTCCTATCTGTTAGGGACATTGCCTTATAAAACAATAGTAAAAGGTTCAACCTATGCAAGCATCCCTGACACCCTCAGGCACAAACTGAACTTCAACGTCATAAAGGACATGTATGACGAAATCATGGGAACTCCCATCAACATCACCAAAAGCCTTCCTGAGCTTGCAGGAAAGAAGATAACGTTGAGCTATTCGCCAGCGACAGCGCAGGATGAAACGGTAATTAATTCCTATCTTCCGAAACCGCATGCAGACGGAACCCCGATACAGCCCAATGAACTGCCTTCTTTTTTGCCCTCGTATCTGATAAACTTGAAACCGGAACTGAGAGTGGACGGAGTGGTAATCGCAACCGGGACGCCTGTTACCATGGGGAGCACGGAGACCTTCAATATGACATTCACCGCTCCCAAACAGAGCGCTGATGTGATAACGAACCCGATAGAGGCAGGGGAGTATCTGGGGATAGCCCTTGACCTTGGAAGGATATCGCCGGAACAGATGACGGCATTAAAGACAAAACTGGAAGTAACAAAGGCAAAACTTGAAGCACAGGATTTCTCAACCCTTACGAAGGATGATATCCTCGGAGACCTTTTATACACGACAGCCTTGTCCTACCATGCAGAACTTGGCGTAATGAATCAGGTATCTGCA
>JBFMCL010000053.1 GCA_040754395.1 Nitrospirota bacterium
TTGTGTACGCCCAGCATGGGCATTAACTAATGGGTGAAAGTCCCTGTGGGAAAATCACCGTATACTTGTTAATAGTATACACTAACCACAATTGAAATTCAATGGCGATTTCGTGAGGAATGGTCAGAAGGAAGAATGGAGAGAAGTCAGGAGGCGATGAACAAGAACCGCATACAAGGCTTAGCTTCGAGCCGAGTCAGCACAAGATGATGATGGCGTGTGATTAAGAGGCAGGGTAAATGCGGCGTTTGTCTGACGAAAGTTAATGTTCTTATTGAGTGTTCTATTTCATAAATTATGATTTGATAGAATGCCCGGATTTGAGACAATTTCAATGAACGACGACGCAGGCGTATCCTCTGTGATACGTCAAGGAGAAGTGAGGCAGAAATTGGCCGAAGATGGGCATTCCCGAAGGGCAGGTTTCTTTTGTCCTGCTTCTGCGTTACTTGTCGCTTACATACCGCAGAGGGTATGCTGCGCTCCTCGCGCCTTGAACCAGGCCAAAATAACCTCTGCTATCAAATCAAAATTTATGAAACAGAGCACCAAGGAGGCCTGCAAAACATGCGGTCTGATAAGGATTGCGCAATCAGAGGAAACTTTGATTGTGATTTTGCAGGAGTCAGCAGAAGCCATAGTAGCCGAATGCCTTTCGTAACGGGAAGGACAGGGTGAAGGGCTGAACATTGTGGAGGAGGATTAACAGGATATGGAACACTTGAAAGGTACGATGAACCAGAACAGGGGAGTACCTTGCCGGCGTGAAACCATACAGCCAACCTTTCATGCAAACCTGATGGAGCGGATTCTATCCCGTGAAAACATGCGAGCGGCATGGAAACAGGTTAAGGCAAATAAAGGAGCTCCGGGGATAGATGAAATGACTATCCGGGAATTTCCTGAATTTGCAAAAGCCAACTGGGAGAAGATTCGCTCAGCTCTGATGGAAAACCGATATACCCCAACCCCTGCAAGGCGTGTAGAGATACCCAAACCGGCAGGCGGAATAAGGCCTCTCGGAATTCCGATTGTACTGGACAGGCTTATAGAACAAGCCATTGCGCAGGTTTTGAATCCAATATTTGACCCGAAGTTTTCGGAGAATAGCTTTGGATTCAGGCCGAACCGTTCAGCACACCATGCAGTAAGGCAGGTAAAAGAAATAATCAAGAAAGGGCGAAAAATCGGAATTGATTGCGACCTGTCGAAATTCTTCGACAAGGTTGACCATGATATTCTGATGAACCGCCTCGCAAGACAAGTAAAAGATAAAAGAGTCTTGAAACTGATTGGGAAGTACCTGCGTTCAGGTGTGATGATAGGCGGGGAAATTCAGCCGACGTATGAAGGAGTCCCTCAAGGCAGTCCGTTGTCACCTCTTCTTGCCAACATTGTTTTGAATGATTTGGACAAAGAGCTGGATAAACGGAAACACATGTTTGCAAGATACGCGGATGATTTTATAATCCTCGTAAAGAGCAAACGTGCGGGGGAACGGGTAATGCGAAGTATAACCCGGTTTCTCACGAAGAAATTAAAATTGGCGGTTAATAGGGACAAAAGTAAGGTAGCTGAAATCCGTCAATGTAAATTTCTGGGATTTGCCTTTATAGGGAAACAGATACGGTGGAGCGAACCGGCGTTTCGGGAATTCAAACACAGAGTCCGTGAACTAACCGGACGAAGTAATGGAATATCCATGAAACACAGGCTTAAAGAGCTCACCGTATATCTGAGGGGATGGATGAATTATTTTGGCATTTCAGAGTATTACAGGCCATTGCCTGAAATTGACGGATGGATTCGGAGAAGGGTGAGGATGTGTTACTGGAAAATGTGGCGCAAACCTAAAACCAAAGTAAGGAACCTCCTGAAACTGGGTGTATGGCTTGATAATGCGATAAAGGCCGGTATGAGTTCTAAAGGATACTGGCGTTTATCGAAAACGCTCGGAACACAGACTGGAATGACCAACGAATGGCTTGCAAAACAAGGTTTGGTATCAGTAAGAGAATTATGGATTGCGATACATTATCCGTAATGAACCGCCGGATGCGGAGCCGCATGTCCGGTGGTGTGGGGACTGGGGGCTAAAAGCCCCCGGTTACCCGATTA
>JBFMCL010000054.1 GCA_040754395.1 Nitrospirota bacterium
AAGGCCGTAGGGGTGGCCGCGCCTCCAACGGCGAGGATGGTGCAACTGTAGTGCCAAGCCCTGTTTTTCATGCGGAAAAACGCCCCTTTACCTGGTATTCTGAAAATGCAACTGTAGAAGATGAGTTAGAACGAACGCCAGCAACAGCAAGGCAAGGACCATCAGCGATATACCTCGCATATCAACCCCCCACGTGAAGAGGCCTGTCTATATGTCCTCGGCGGATTCTCAGAACTTTACTGGAGCCAGACCTTCGGAAAAGTACCCGGCATCTTCGTACTGGGGCTCTATAACCATGCTGCCGTTCTTGTCTATATATCCCCATTTCCCATCGATCTTCACCGCTGCAAGCCCTTCGGAGAAGATGCCGGCGTCCTCATATTGAGGCTCGATGATCATGTCGCCGGCGCTATCTATATAACCCCACCTACCATCGATACTGACTGCGGCCAGACCCTCGGAGAATATGCCTGCATCGTCATATTTGGGCTCGATGACCATGGTTCCGGTTGTATCTATGTAGCCCCATACTCCACCGACCTTCTGGGCAGCGGCTAGCCCCTCGGAGAACCGGCGTGCATCGGTGAATCTGCCGTCTTCGATAACAGTCTTCCCATTGCTGTTTATGAAACCATACCTCGAAGTCAAGGCTATTCCCTCGTGGAAATCGCCCGTATCCCCGCCATATTCAAATGGCTGCATCTCGGGAGGGATCACATATTCTCCCGCAATATTGATGAATCCGGTTTGACCACCCTCTGGGGTGTTGTTCGTCCATATCCTCGCGAGACCCTCCGAGAAACTAAAGGCGTGGTTAAACCGGGGCTCGATTACGTAGTCACCACTTCTATCGATATAGCCATATTGAACGCCCCCTTTTTCCAATACACAAGCCACACCTCCTGAGAAAGGATTCCCGTCCCAATATTCTTGCTCAATGGCTATTGTGCCATTTTTATCTATATAGCCGATGTTGTCGATCAAGGCCAGGCCTTCAGAGAACTCGTGAGCCATTCCATATTTCGGTTCTATTACAATGTCGCCGTTCTTATCAATGTAGCCGTACTTATTCCTCCATCCATCCTTTATCTCTACGCCTGCTTCCCCTGCACAAGAGGCCGTACACGATACGATAGCCAAACTAAGCAGGACAGTTAAAGCTCGTATTCCCTTCAAGATCTCTACCACCCCCCTGGAAAATGGCTTGGATTCTAGAATAACCTTCCCTCGTTCTCCACATCAACTTTCTTATCATCTTGGTATTGGACAACTAGTATTGTTGCCCCGGAGCCATTTGCTTTTTTTGCACTCTCAACTCTATATGCTAGATCTGTTCCAGGCAGGACCACCGGACATCCCAGAGAACCAGGGGTTTTACGATAATTGCCATCTTCGTGCATAGCAAATGATCTTTGTTCCCTGCCCCATTGATCAACTCTACCCTTTGTAGTTTCTCCAACCTCTAATAGTTGATAATCAAAGGAGCCAAATGCGGGATTCTTAGCAAATGATGTGAAAGGATCCTAAAAAGGGGGTTTTTTTGGAAACTTTCACTAGTAATGACTCTCAATAGAGATTTGCCAATCGCAGTTATTTGCTTCTACTTCAAAATATAATGTGCCTGTCTCTTCAATAATCCAACTGCCCTTCTGTGTCGATAGCCCGGTATTTTCATCTGGACTTTGTGTAAAAGAAATATAGGGTTCTACATTATCCTTTTTAAACAATGAATAACAAAAATGGTAATCCTCAGAAAATGGTTCAACGATAGATTTTATTCTACTCTGCCTTGCGCTATTTGGAATGATAAAGTCTTCAGTTCTTTTATTTGAAGAGCCTTCGAACTTCGCCAATTCATGCCACTCTCCACTGTCACATCCAATGAATCCAAGAATTAGGAACATAGCAATCACGACAATAGTCGATAGAAGGCTACTGTATTTCATCCTTACTGTCCTCCATTTTCTTCGTTAAGCTCATCTTGAACAGTTGATTTTCCAGACTCCCAGGTAGAAGGGCATAATTCACCTTCAGAAAAGGGCCGTGGCATTAGGATTGGCCTCTTTGGCCGTTGGCGGCACCGCGACCCCTATGGCCTT
>JBFMCL010000055.1 GCA_040754395.1 Nitrospirota bacterium
ACAGACTGTCCGGCAATTGGTCTCAGAACCAGATGTAATGATGCAGACTATGAAAATTCCCACCGGCAGGCCTAATGATTGTTTCTTTTCTGCTTCGCCCACACCCTCTTGAGGTTCCTGGCTGCACACGCCAGGTCTAATTCGATATTTGCATTTTTCAAGCCCTTCAAAACAAAGTCTTCCAATCCAAGGTGTTTTTTCAAGTCGCCTATGGTTGGCTCTACAGTTTGTCTCCTGAGTTTGTACGTTTCCTTTGCTGCCTCAGTCGCCATTTTACGTTCCATCCCTGTCCTGAGTTCCAAATTTGGAGTTATCTTGAGAATGCGAATTCCTTTTTCGCTGCGCGTGCATGCTTTTTGGTGTGGGCAGGCTTGACATCCCTCTGCCTTGTAAAAAAGATACTCGTTACCTTTTGTCTTGTCGAATCTGCGTGACAGGAACCTTACTGCATTTCCATTAGGACATGTGAATTCATCTGCATCGCGGCGGTATTTGAAATTGCCAGATGAAAAGGGGCCTGGTTTCTTTTTTGGAGGAGGCACATATAAATCAACTGCCTTGACAGCCGCATATTCTATGTTTTCTGTGCTGTAGTAGCCATTGTCAGCATTCAATTTTGTGCCGGGGGGCAACCCATCAAGATTTTGTTCAGTTTGCTCTACCTGTGAAATCAGCTGGTTGGTATCTGTTTCATCCTGCGTAGCCTCGCATGCAAGGACAAATCCCTCCCTATCAGTTGTTATCTGAGCATTGTAGGAGAATTCAATTCGTTTCTTTTTGTTGGGCATGAATCTGCTCTCCGGGTCTGTGGTGCTGACCTTGGCAAGATTATTTTTTGCCATTTCTTCTTCTGCCGTTTTGAGTTTTTGCTTTATTTTGGCAGTTGCTTTATTCCCCCTCTCCTTTGTCTTCTCGATATATTGTTTCACAAGGCTTTGGATTTTCTTTTTGCTTGCCTCTGGCAGCTGGTCGCTGCCACGGAGATTTTTGAATTGCCTGTCTTCAACAACGTCCTGCTGCGCCCATGCCTGCAATTCCCCTTCAACAAACCCGAGCAGCACCTCTATCTCCTTCTTTGTCAGCGTATTGCGGTTGGAAGCAGATGCTTTTATCTTTGTCCCATCTGTGGAAAGGCAGGACAGGTTTACCATGCCAAGCTTCTTTGCAAGAACGATTGTTTGTTTGAATGCCTCCTTTATCAGCCTCGGATTGTCTTTTCGAAAATCGCTGATGGTCCTGAAATCGGGGGCTAGTTTTTCTGCCAAGTACATGTAGGCAATGTTTTCACGTGCACATCGTGCAAGTTTTCGCGATGACCTGATTTTATCGAGAATGCCCATAATGAGCAATTTCAGAAGGATGCGTGGGTGGTACGCTGGATGGCCAGGGCCGGAATATTTTTCGTCGAACGAACTGTAGTCCATAGACTCAACAAGACTTTCGACCAGAAAGCAGATGTGGTCTTCTGGGATCAATTCTTCTATGCTTGGGGGCAGCAGCCATTGCTGGTTTTTGAGCGACTTGACGTAGGCCATAAAATCACCTGCATGTACTATAAATGGAAAGGTTTATATGTATTTACATAGTATATACTATAATGAGAAGGATAAAGATGAAAACTAAAACAAAAATCACAGTACATGGGATTGAAGGATTTCTGAAAAGGACCGTTACTCCATTTGGCAATGGTGCAAAGGTTGATTGCCCAAAAGAGTATCTTGGGAGAGAAGTTTACCTTATCATAAAGAGAAAAAGGAATTAGCTGCCTTCAGTTCAAAACTGGAAACCCGAAACTGGAAACC
>JBFMCL010000056.1 GCA_040754395.1 Nitrospirota bacterium
AACTCCTCCAATGTCTTCAGGTACGGCAAACGGCTTTTGTGTATCTTTGCTTTTACCGAACTGTCTGTCTTTCTCTTTACCTCTTCTTCAAGAAGCAGCGCTAAATATTCTTCATATAAAATATTGCCGGCTGTCGCCCGATCCGATAACTCCCTGTAGACCGGGATCATACCCTTGAGTTTCAAAGCCCTCATATGTCCTTCTATCTGCCTGTTCAGTTCTGTGCTCATATGGCAGCCTCCACTTTGTAATCGGCAAGCGGCCTTCTTATATCGACAGATGCGACAACACAGGGCTGATTGAGAATATTAAAGGGCTGTTTCTGAGGTTCTTTGCACTGAAGAAGCCTTCTTACGCTGTTTTTGTGGTATGCGCCGATTTCTATGCACTCTGAAAGTGCTGACGACACCTCTGCAGTGCTGTAAACCGTCGTATATTTCATGATCTCCTCAATATGCCAGTACATGTTTGCAGTCACCGTCCTCTTAAGACCTTCAATATAGAAGCGCCCTGTCTGTTGAAAGGTTTCGATAAACTTTTTGACTGTCTCGGCACGGTACGTTTCCTTTTTCTGCATATATGAGCTGTTTATTTCCTCATGTTCTGGATGCGCAGGCCGTACCTTTTTGTCAAAAAGACGAATATTATGTTCTGCGATCAGTTCTCCGGCTAATTCATAAACCCTGAGCTTTTTGCCGAATTCGGCCTCAACCCTCACATCTTTTAGACAATGTAGCATTGCTATCGGATATAACGTCCCGTCCCATGATATATATCCGTCATTGCTGACTTTCCTTACGGGCTTGTCGTAAAGTATTGCCGGATCTACCACAGGAATTCTCCTAAGAAAGCCCTTCTCTTTTAGAAACCTCTCCTCCGGAGATTCCTTGAGATCGCTGTGAGGCCGTGTATTGTACTTTTCAGTAAACTCCGAAAGTAATCCGTCAAGCGAGGACAGGTCATTTACCTCAAGCCCACGCAACAGATGTTCCTGTAAATAATAAAATGGCCTCTCTACCTTGCCCTTTGTCCGAGCCCGATAGTTCCGGCAGGGATTAGGCTGTATGCCATACAACCCACAAAACCTTAAAAACTCTTCGTTGTAACATACTGCGCCGCTCTTTCTGTGGGTAATAACCATCTGTTTGGGATTGTCTATTACCACTTCCTCGGCTAACCCGCCGAAATACTCAATAGCCCCGGCTATCGCCCTTATTACATCTTGTGCGGTTATACTCAGCGAGCTGACATAATACTTCTTGCGGCTGTAGCTTAAAACTACTTCGTGAATATAGGTCTTCACTAACTTGCCATCTACCGGTAATTGCCACTCTTTCCAATCGTATTGCATCTGCTTGCCCGGTTGCGTCTCGACCCTTGTCGTTGCCTTTGCTTTGAATTCCTCTGTTTCTTTTATGTCGGCTATATATCGATGCACAGAGGATAGAGAGCCCGTATAGCCCATCTGAAGAAGTTCGTTGTATATCCTCGTCCCGATATAATGCTTTTCGAGCATCCCCTTTATCGTTTCTTCGTATTTATTGAGAAGCTTCTCATACTCACGGGCTTTGAAGCGAGGAGGCTCGGAACTACGCAGATACTTCCTGACCGTATTTTTCGACAGCTTCAGTTGTTTTATTATCTGCTTGATTGAAGCCCCTTGCGTCTTCAAGGCCTTCACCTGTTGCCACTTGTACATGCTTAACACCCCTTTTTCTTTCCTCCTTCCTTATTTCCAGAAAGGAGATTATAG
>JBFMCL010000057.1 GCA_040754395.1 Nitrospirota bacterium
ATTACCTAGTTTCTGTTGCGGAAGGATTTAATACGAAAAAAAAGCCTGAACCTTTATAATTGGTAACCCTCATCACCAAGAAGAAAGGAGCAGGCTTTGCGAAAGAAAAAGACAGATCAAGAATACCTGGATTTTACGAATAAGTCAAAATTGAAAGTGGTTCAAGAATATCGGGCGAAATACGATGCAATAAGTTTGGTGCTGGAGGCAAATCCGAAGATATTGGACATAGCGCATGGTGATTTCAGCAGAGGACTTTCAAAGTCGGAATACGGCAGAAGGGGCTTCACATCGGAGCAAATACTGCGCTCGATTATCGTCATGTTCGTAGAGGACAAGAGCTATCGCGATACAGTTATATTGGTGGAAAACAGCGAATACTTGCGGAACTTCATCAAGCTTGGGAACAAGGCAATGATGGACTTCACATTTCTTTGTAAGGCGTATTCAGCGTTATCGGAAGAGACGTGGAAGACAATAAACGAGACACTAGGCGGGTACGCAAAAAAAGAGGGGAAGATCACTGAAGAGAAGCTGCGGTTAGATACGACGGTGTATGAGACGAACATACACTATCCGACGGATTCGTCGCTTCTATGGGACAGTTACAGGACGTCGGCGAGATTGATGCGAGGCGTCTCGGAAACAATGAGGGCGGGGGGATTGGCGCACAGGTTTCATACGAAAAAAGTAAGGAAGCTGGCGCTCTTCATAAGCCGTAATGGTGATAAGAAAGAAAAAAGAGTGCAGCAGAAGATAAAGAGCACCTACACAAAGCTGATAAACCGGGTCAAGTGGATCGCCTCCGTGGGCGCAATTGCAGAGGAACAGCTTTCGAGGTGCATGGAGCAAGCAGCAATGGCGGCAGCGGAGGAGCTTAAGCGTTATCTGCCGATAATTGGGAAGATAATAGCTCAGGCGGAGCGGCGAGTGTTACAGGGAGAAAAAGTTCCCTCAATTGAGAAGATATACAGCCTTTTTGAAGCGCACACTGAGCTTATCAAGCGTGGCAAAGCGAGAAAGCCGATTGAATTTGGGCATAAGGTGCTGTTGGCGGAAACAGGGGAGAAATTTATCATCCACTATGATGCAATGCCCAAACAAAGAGCAGACAAGGAGCTTTATAGAGGCGAGCCTGAAAGCACATAAAAAAGTATTCAGATGTAGTCCTGAGATATTGGCTGGCGACAAGGGCTTTTACGAAAGCCGAGAGCAGATAGAGGATCTTTCAAAGAAGATCGGTACGGTATCGATATGCAAGAAAGGAAGGCGTACCGAGGAAGAAGATCGGCGTGAAAGTGCGGAGGACTTTAAAGCCGGGCAGCGGTTTCGGGCAGGAATAGAAGGAACGATCTCCGTCTTAAAACGTGTCTTTAAGCTCGGAAGGTGCTTTTTTAAGGGATTTAAAAACTTTTCCTCCAGTGTAGGGTGCGCTGTGTTCTGTCATAACTTGGTTATGCTGGCGCAAACGTAAAGAAAACAACCTTACAGTTGGGGCATTTTGCAGACTCGATGGGGAGGTGTTTTCAAAAAAGAGTAGAAGTATGGCCAAATTCGAAAAATGATCGAGCTGGACGGTCGGACAAAGGCAAAAAGGAATGTTGATCAAAGAAATACCGCGGAATGGTAGCTGGAATATGGCCTTCCGCAACAGAAACTA
>JBFMCL010000058.1 GCA_040754395.1 Nitrospirota bacterium
AGAAGGGTTCCCGGTTCGGGACCGCATGGTGGGGGAGATCTTAGAGAAATACAGGATCACGGTAAAAAAAACTCCAAAAAAGAGATTAGACGGAGATGCCGTCAATTCCTCACTCCGGAGAAAATAGATGTCCTCAGTAAAAATAAGAAGTGCAGGACAAATAAAGTTGTGGTCACTCCTTCATCCATTCAGAAGGAGCTGGAAGAGAGGCTCAGGTCTGGTTTTAGTTCCCCTTATGTGGGGGGACTGTTTTTGGTTCCCTATCATCTTCAACTGGGAAGTTGGGAGATGCTGAGCACTTTATTACCCGATAAGGTTGGCGGTATCCCCCCCCAAAAACTGGGCTTACAGGTTATTCATCATTCCCTTTATGGGATAAAGGGGACAAGGGAGTTAGATGAACTGAGGGAGTCCAGCTATGGTCTGCTGAGTGGTTTGCCCTTCATCTGTAGCCCCGTGACCGAGAATAGATTTTTCAACCAAATTCCCACAGCTCACTCCGAAGAGCTCCTGCTAGAGATGGGTAAGAGACAAAAACAGCTCGGTTATCTGAAAGGCAACCTTGTCAATACCGATGGTCACTCCATCCGCACCTTCAGCCGGATGCATATGCCAAAGAGCTATCTCTCCAAGGAGAAGATATACGATAAGAGCATCAGGACCTTCTGGACACAAGACCAGGAGACCAAGAACCCCATATTCTTGAAGGCATTCTACAGCGGGACTACGGTGAGTATGGCTGTCCCTGATCTTATGGACAAAACCCTGGAGATCCTCCAAAACCCCTTCCTTTCAGCGATGGATAAAGAGCATTTCGTGGGCACTCTACTGAGCCAATTAGATGAGAGGGGAATTAGAGTGATCCTGCCCATGCGCAATTCTGATAAGAGGCTTAAAGAGATGGAGGCCATAGATGCCTCAGAATTTATCCGAAGATTTGAGGGTCGAAGACTGGCCGATGTATTTACCTATCTCAAGGATTACAACGATCCATTACGGTTGCTCGTTCTAAAGGCCAAAGAGGATGGTAAGACCAAATATGTGGGGTTCATCACCAACGATCTAAATATTACCCCCAGAGCCCTTCTCAAGATATACCGAAAAAGGTGGAGGATAGAGAATCTCTTCTCGGAATGTGATTTTCTCGGTTTCAATCTCCTGGTAAGCACGAACCTCAATGCCATCACAGCTAACCTGGCCTTGAAACTCATGGCCTTCAATTTAATGAGTGCCTTCCGCAATGATCTAGGCGGTGAATTCCTCTCAATGACTCCAAGTCTAGTCCATCGTCACTTTCTAAAAAATGTGCAGGGGAAAGTAAAGCTGCATGGCGATTATATCAGAGTCGATGTCTTTGGGTTTGAACATCAGGATGCAGTTAGGCCACTCTTGGATAACCTTCAGGCAAAGCTTTTGAAAAAGGGGCTTGATCCAAGGATACCTTGGCTGAATAACCATAGGATTTGCTTCAGATTCATATGAATTTACAGGGAAAGAGTCCATCTAACTAGGACTGCAATATTACTGTTACGTGTATTATTCGTGCCCCTACCGGATCGAACTCATTTTGTCAAATGTGTAGGTCTGACCCCGCTGTTTTACAAAATTTGCCCAGATTCCCATGCTCGAACCCTCCAGTAGTCAGGAGGC
>JBFMCL010000059.1 GCA_040754395.1 Nitrospirota bacterium
CATTGAGATATCTATTTTAGAAATCCAGCGGACTTTTTGCCTCTTTTAACGTCCTGCTCGGAATGCAGTGAGTATAAATCATAGTTGTCCTTACGTCGCTATGGCCGAGAAGAGTCTGGATTGTGCGGATGTCGTAATTTGCCTGCAATAGATGGGTTGCGAAGCTGTGACGGAATGTGTGAGATGTGATTCGCTTTGTGAGCTTAGCCCTACGGACCGCCTCATAGAGAGCCTCTTGAACATGGGAATCGTGAAGATGATACCGCCGCTTCTCTTTTGTTGTCGAAATATAAGTTAATGACTGTTGTGGAAAAAACCATTGCCAGATGAAGTCCTTTGCGGCTGATGGATATTTCCTTTCGAGCAGGTTTTCAAGAAACACGCCGGCGTATCCTGCCGTCGAGTCCTCATCATGCAGTTTCCTTACCCTGTCAAGCTGGGATAACAACTCCGGCATGATACTTTGTGGGATAGGTACAGACCTGTCTTTGCGACCTTTGCCGTGGACAGTAAGAATTCCCTCATCAAAATTGAAGTTCTTGACCCGCAGATTTATACACTCAAAAAGACGAAGACCGCATCCGTAAAGCAGTTTGACTACAAGATCGTATGGATACGTGAGATGCTTAAGGACAGCATCAATCTCCCTGCGGGAAAGAACTACAGGAACATATCTCGACTTCTTGGCGCGAGGAATGTCCTGATGCTCTCCGAAGTCCTTCTTCAGTATATATCTGTACAGAAATAGCAGTGCATTGAAAGCCTGGTTCTGTGTGGAAGCGGCCACCTTGCAATGCACCGCAAGATATGTCAGATATGTTTTTACATCCGTGGCAGACAACTCATCAGGCGACTTGTTTTGAAGATAGCGCTGATAGTGTCGGCACCAGTCGGCATAAGCCTTGAGAGTCTTCCTGGAATAGTGGCGAGTTTTGATCTCCTCAGCCAAACTGCTGATAAGCCTATCCCATTCAGGAGAAGCAGTCTTTTTTAGACACCTCCAGTCATTGAAGCGGCTTTTACCTGAAAGAGGAGAAATAAAAGGAGGCACAGACGGATTTGATGGCACTTTATTCGTATTCGATGCACGGGCAGGCACTATCCCTGTAGTTTGCTGGCCCGCAGTTTTCTGCCTGACATTCCCGCGTTCAGTAGGCGGGAATCCATTCTTGCTTTGACTTGCTCTGGCAGCCGAAATATGTTTCTCCCATGCTTGAGTCTCAAAAAAAAGAGAAAGCGCATGAGCAGCCTGTTTCTGCTGTTCGTGTGACTGGTTTTTCTGCCGCAATTTTTCGATGAACAGACGAACATGTTCGGATCTGGACTCCGGCAGGGTGTACTTGCCCTTAAAATCAAGATAATACCTAAGCCACTTTTTGTACTCAGCATGACGGGCAGCAGGCACTGCTTTCTTCTTGAGTACAGCTTCAAAATCGACCAAAATATCACTTGGAATAGGATTCATAATTGAGCATTACGGACTAATAATACAAATAGAATATTAGTCCGTGGAAAAGTATAGCTAGATCAAAAAGATATGTCAATACTGTTGACCAAATCAAGGCTTTATGCTATTGTGTCGTAACTGACTAAGAACGGACTATTAAACTATCTAATAACTTGTTA
>JBFMCL010000060.1 GCA_040754395.1 Nitrospirota bacterium
CCACTGCCAAAATAATAGGATGCGGTGTAAGTTGTGGTTGTGCCGGCTCTTGTGTCCAATTCGATGTCTATGGAAATCTTGTCGCCTGCTGCGAGACTGACTGCCGAGCCCGCCATATTGATCGTCCAGAGCGCTCCCGGCGCTGCTGTAGTATCCAGTTCGGTAGTATGTGAACCCACGGCCACGACAGTCGTTCCGAGCGAGTCTCCGGAGTTCCATTTATATATCATATAGCGTATATATGCATTCTGGTTAAGGCTGCTTTCTCCGGCATAGAGATTCAGCGTCCATGTGCCTGCAGGTATGCTGACTGCGCCCGCAGCCGGTGGTGATGTGAATGTCACCATTCTCCAATACCGGGTGCCGGATGCGTTGGTATTTTGAGATTTTGTCTCATATGCTGAGGTTGCCATAAATGGCGACATCGATCTCCCTATCCATGTCCCCCCCTGGAATGTGTCCCCGGTCTGATGTGCATTGGGCATCGGTTCTGTGGGATTCTCCTGCGCAGTCGGTTTGAAATAAAGCGTGTCTGTTGTTGATGTGGAGGACGGGGCTGTTCCGGCAGTGCCCAGCTGCATCACAGTATATATGTCCTGTGACGCTGCTGTCATATTGGTCAATGAACCGTAATAATCATAATTTGCAGTCGTCTTCGCAGGACCTCCCCCGGGTGTGGTGTCACCCAGTTTATGGTGGCAGCGGTAGCAGAAGTCCTCTTCTTCAGGGTCTGACGGTGATGTCATGCCCAGAGAGGCAAGCAATCTTCTCAGGGAGTCGTCATGCGTCTTGAATTTATAAGTCGAATTCTGGAATGTCTTTGTGTCGTTATCAGCATTATGGCATTTGGAACAGTTGGCCGTAAAAGTCCCGCTCGTCGGGGTTGTGAATGTACTTGTCGGATTGCTTGCGTAATTATGAGATGAGCTATTGTAACCGGCCATCGTTATTTGAGGGGTCACTGTTGTGCCGTCGGTTCTCTGGCTGGCGTCTTTGGATATTTCGTTTTTATGACAGCTCACGCATATGCCGCCGTTTCCGCTGTTGACGAAGTCCGTATTTGTGTAATTCCCGGCAGCAGGCGCGCTGCCTGCAACAGGCGCTGTGAGGATATCGGTCCTGAGGTTATACGCCCTGCCCGGGGAGTTGACATTAAGCATCGGGCTGAAGACGTTGTGGTCTGCATGGCATATGGTGCATTTCCTGTCAGCAGCGGCAAGGCTGACAGGATTGTTTAACGCCGGATAGCTCCTGTTTGCCATTGCTGATGTGTCCATAACATGGTGATAAACGCTGCTTGTATGCATGCTGATGTTATGGCAGTCGATACAGGAATATCCTGTGCTCCATCCGGTGGAATTTCCGCTGACGCCGTCTGGATGACATGAGACCGATGAGCAGGCGCTTTCTGTTGCATTGAATGAATATGTTACTGTTACATTGCCATTGGCTCCTGTGCCTGCTCCTGCCCATGAAAAATATTGTATGCCTGCTCCGCTTGCATTTACATTATATGTCTTGTTCACGTGTAGGGTTTTATCAGCTATTGTTGTATTTGTTGTTGTTACCGAATAATGGCACATTGCGCATGA
>JBFMCL010000061.1 GCA_040754395.1 Nitrospirota bacterium
CAAGGAACCAGGCACCTCCCCCTCCTAGACCAGGAAGGAGAACTCTTCTCTCATTCCAGGCCCTGGCATTGCTAATTTCATCAGGATAAGGGCACCTGCCCATCCAGTCCATCACAACCTGCAAATCATTGTTAGTAAAAGTATGCATGGTCTAAAAGGAATAGAACAAAAGAAACTAGTTCATTATGAATCATTACCTTTCCCCTATGGATGGTAGCAATTCCCTTCAACACCTCTTCATGACTTACATACTTCCTCCCCAAAGTATGTCTCCATCTTGAGGCTGCTGGAAATGTTGCGGTACTCCGTGACGGCTTCGCCGTCATATCTCTAAAGTGCTCAAAGATCCAAACCTGCAAAATTCATGGAAAAATGAGTTACATATTTAGTCTTCATAAGGCAATAAAATATGTAATAAGAGTTGGAAAATTACCAGCAAAACTTTCAGCACTCCGCAGAGTTTCCTCTTTGGTCCCTGCACCATCTCCTCATAATTCTTCCCCCTGACAGCATCCCTCATGCTGCTAATCAGATGTGAGTAGGCATACACTCCCCACTGTACACTCCCTATGCCCTCAAAATCTGCTAGCATCCATAGATGCTCCCACAAAGCTCTGTCCGAAGGGTTGCTGAACAAGCAAGCCTCGAACATGTACCAGATAAACAGAGTAGCCTGCTGCCTATCAGTAAGGTAACCCAGCACGGGGTTATGCTCGATAAACCTCCTGATAGTAGAATGCCTCAGTCTACTATCCGGCTCCCAAATCTCCTGGAAAGCCGGGCCTATTATGTCTCCCAAATCTCCCGGTGGCTCCATAGGGATAGCTACATCCCTGCCACTCATCCTCAATCCGCTGATAGCCCCAAACTCCATAGGAGTTAGAGCTAGCTCACCCCATGAAAAATGGAAAGTGTTCGTTGTATCCCAAAACCTATCTAGGAGAGCTCTTATAACATCCTTGCTCACCTGTTGTTTGCTAAAAGACTCTACAAAGTCCAGGAAAGCAGCAAATCCACAGTCTACCCTCACTAATCTCCTAGCTCTCTCATTGAGACACAAGAAACATTTTCCCACTCCCTCCATGTTCTCATAGAAGCGCAGATCACTCCGCAATCCCTGCCAAGTGAATATGATGAGTGAATTATATTGCTCACAGGGTTCTATAGCATTAATAATCATTCAAGGTTGTTAGCTTACCGGGTTTTCTGCCGTTCTCATAGAAATGTGACTTTCCAAATCAGCTTCCAAGTTCTTTTCGTGACAAGTTCCAGACGAACTTGCCTCATGGTCATGCCTTCTAGGTGGCCTAGAAGAGGGTCCAGCAGAGTCCTCATCAGACTCAGACCAAGAGATCTCCATGCTGTAATCCTCATCCCTAAGTATAGTGATTATTAGCCATGATGTCTCATTTTCTTTGCTACTACACATATTTCCTAGTGGCATCATCATTTATGACCA
>JBFMCL010000062.1 GCA_040754395.1 Nitrospirota bacterium
GATAGGTTAACATCAATTCTGTAAATATGAATCAGGGTATAATTCTCATTGGCAAAAAACAATCTCTCAAGGAGAGAAAGGAGAATTATACCCGTGAAGAAGAGTTTATCAAAGAAGGCAAAAAAAGTCATTGAAGAGAATTTTGAGGAGTTTATAGTAATGCCGTCGTTGGCGGAACTGACGAGGATGGGCGCGAAGATGATGCTGCAGGTGGCCGTGGAGGAAGAAATCACAGCGTACCTTGCAAGGGATCACTACGAAAGGACCGCGTCGGCGAGAGGGAGGCGTAACGGTACTAAACCAAGGACGGTAAAGATCGGCAGCGGCGATATAAGGATACGAATGCCGCAGGCAAGAGACGCAGGGGGTCCGTTTCATTCCCGGATACTGCCGCCCCGCGTCACGCAGATGGATGAAGTACAGGAAATCATTCCCTTGTTATACATGAACGGACTATCGACAAGAAAAGTAAAGAAAGCTGTGGGCAAACTCATAGGGAAAAAGGGGCTAAGCCACCAGAACGTTATGAGGATCAGCGGCAGGATCGTAGAGGAATTCAATGTTTGGAAGAAGAGAGACTTGTCGACGCTGAAACCTGTGTATCTCATACTTGACGGTATACGGCTGGGTATTAGAGCAGAGACGAGGGAGAAAGAAGCGGTGCTGGTAGCGTGGGCATTTCTGGAGGACGGCAGCCGGGAACTGGTGAGCGTATCTCTCGGCAACCGTGAATCATACAATGCATGGAAGGGATTTCTGGAGGATCTCATAAAGAGAGGAATGAGCGAGCCGATGCTCACAATCATTGACGGCTGTCCCGGACTCATCAAGGCAGTAGATGAAGTCTTTCCCGAATCTGATAAACAGCGCTGCACCAAGCACAGGACTGAAAACGTGCTGGACAAAGTGCTTGAACAAGATAAGGTTTCGGTGAAGGAGTCGGTGCGAAAGGTATTTTACGCCTCGACCTATGAGCACGCCAAAGAAGCCGTAGAAATGTTTAAAAAGAAGTGGAGCATGAAATATCCTTCAGCAGTGGAGTGTCTCACGGATGATATAGAGAACTGTTTGACATATTACAGGTATCCTTACGTGCACTGGAAACGCATACGGACGACAAATGTTGTGGAGCGGAGTTTCAAGGAGGTGAAGCGAAGGATAAGAACGGCAGGCAGGTTTTACAATGAAGAGCGGGCACTCACCATGGTGTATTGGCAGCTCAATGAACTTAACTGGAATGGAGTGAGCATGAGCAAAGAGGCAAAGGCAATCCTTGCGAAGATACGTGCATCAAGGCTTCAAAGGATTGCAGCGTAATCGGATTCATGAAATCCATTGAGAATAGTGCCCTGATGAGAATTTACAGAAAAGACTTGACAGTGCC
>JBFMCL010000063.1 GCA_040754395.1 Nitrospirota bacterium
TGGAAATCGGTGTGAGTGCTAGGGAGGGGAATAGCTCCAGGGAACCGATTCATAAAAGCAATTAATTGATTTAAGCCCGTATGTAGCTGAGGCAGAGGGAAGATTTTCAACCAAGACTTGATGAGATTGAAAGCGACAAAGGGTTGGATAACTAAACGCAAGTTGTTGAGCAAGTTTTTCCAACCGGTTTTATCGTTCCATTGGTCATGTTCAGATAACAAAAGTCCCAGTCCTGTAGAGGAGATGGAGCCTAGAGGTTTGTTGAGAGTTGACAGAGCTTGTGCATGCAGACTCACCAATAAGTAAGCGCTACAAACTATCTCCCACCATTTTTCAATATCTGGATAGCTGGTCAGGCGAAAATCTGCCCATCCTAATTCATTCTTACTCTGTTTTAAGCCATATTCGACCCAATTGCGTAAGCCATAAAGGTTGCCCACTTGGTGGTACTTGATATCGGGAACTTTCGTCATGATGTACCATGTTTCATTCTTGGGTAAGGTTTGGGGGTTCGTCGTCACTTCCCAGTACCGTTGCTTCAGACGCTTGCCATAGATGATTTCTCGGATGTAACGCACTTGCTTTTTGCTGTCAGCAAATATGCGGTCGAATTTTCGCCACTTGTTGTACCTTATCCTTTGATGCGATGGCATCCAGACTCCGTGGTTACTGCGGATTGCCACCACATAGTTGAGGTTTAATTCCTCTAAGCTGTCAATAAAATTGCTTCCACTCTCCCCATATAGGCTATCAGCCAGCACTAAGGAGAACTTAAAGCCTTTGTTTTTGAGTTCCCTGAGCATTTCGGCAGCTATTTCCGGTTTCGAGCGTTCGCTTTCTCCTTTTTTAAGTCTCGATTTTGGTTTGTATACCTCAAAGGTCAACATCACCGTCATCCCATCAATTAGTCCATAAGCTGTTACCGCCACTATCCCCTGCTCTACCTTACCTAAGTTGCCAATATACTGTCGGCTGACATAATCTGTCTTTTTGCCTTTTTTTCTATCTCCTGTCTCATCGATAATCACTATTATTTCTCGCCCGTTCAAGGCTGTTAGTATCAGTTCCAACCTTCTTTCTCTCAGTTGTTTGGCTGACCAAGGTGAGGTGGTTACAAAATGGTGAAGCGACTGGGCACTCTCTAACCCAACTACTTTGGCTATATGGGGTAGCGTTTTTCGCTTAATGTCTGAAATTATCCCGACATGCAACTGTTTAAATGCCTCAAAGCTTCTGACTTCTGGAAACAAGCTTTTATAGCTCTCACAATATTCATCAATAAACCTGACTGTGGGTTGGGCGGCTCTCGGCTCTGTCATCGGTACAGCCTCGGTTTCAGCGATTTGTACTGATTATACTCTCCCTAGAGTGACACAAGAGCG
>JBFMCL010000064.1 GCA_040754395.1 Nitrospirota bacterium
ACAAGATGGCATAAATTACACGCAAAACCCGGCCGCAGTCTCTTGGTTTTTGACGCCTTCTCCCCTTCAAAATGCGGGTCATGGCAGGTTGTACATGTAATTTCTCCGTTCAAATCGAGCGGGAATCCTTTAGGAACAATCATCGTGGGTTTTACGACATGTGAATACGATGCAGGGTGTGGACGGTGCGAGTGGCACCTGATACAAAGCATCTTTATCTTTCCGCCTTTAATGCCTTTATCACTCTCTTCATCTTCTTTGTCTCCGCTGTCAGGCGGGGTAATATGGCAATTCATGCATTTACGTTTCGCCTTCATTTCAAAATGGGGATTCATCTTTTTAAATTCCTCCCTGTCATGGCACATATAACATAAGTCATTAATCTCCTTATTTCTCCCGCCTTCCTCAAATCCCCGCAGTAAATAAATGCTTGTTCTATTGACAAATCCCGCGTTATGGCATGTATTACAGGTAATTTTTCCGTTCCGCAACGGCAGGGACGGGTCAATTTTCATTTCCGGCGGAGGCAAAATATCCACAGGATGCATATTAGCCTCTGTCCCGTGACAGCTGTTGCAAAGAAGCGTAAAATTCCCTCCAAACCTGAAATCAACCTCATCCGCGGTAGCTCCTTCCTTCGGCATTGTTATATGGCATACTAAACACTGGGTATCATCAAAATGGGGTTTAACATATTTTCCCTCTTCAAGGGTGTAAATATATTCCGGACGTAAATAATGCACCGTGCCCGATGCTCCATGCGGATCGTGGCATGTCCCGCAGGTTATACTTCCATCCGCGTCCCTTGGAAGGCTTGCCGGGGGCGATATTGTGGTATCCACATTCATCGGATGGTTCTTTGCCGCGACATTATGGCAAAAGTTGCATAATGTCAAAATATTAATCCTGAACTTAACGGTCTTTTCAGTATCTCCTACCTTGGGTTCTGTGGCATGGCAATAATTACATTTACGCTTGCCCTCCATAATTCTATGCGGGTTCTTCTTGAGAAACTCCATCCCATGGCAGTCATAACACATATCAGTCCGCCATTTGAATTTACCCGACTCAAACCCGCGAAGCAGTGAATATTTCGTGTCTTTCGCGTGCATATCATGGCATGTGATACAGTTTACCTTTTTCTCCTTGCTTAAAGGAAGATATGTTGGAACCCTCATGGACGGGGTCACCCCTGAAGGATGAATATTGCTCTCTGCTCCATGACATTCAACACAAAGCTCTTCAATCGGCTTTCTGAATGTTACGGTCTCTTTTGTGTCTTCCTTGCCGGGTTTGGTTTTATGGCAGTCCGTACAATCTATCTCAGTATGGGGATTAGGCCTTCCTTTTTTCTTTGCGAATTCTTCTATTGCC
>JBFMCL010000065.1 GCA_040754395.1 Nitrospirota bacterium
GTCTCTCACACCACCCGGCATACGGTTCACGTACCAGGGCGGTTCCCAAAGTTAAACGGTTCTGAATTTACACAGTACATCAATCATCGAGACAAGTCCGAGTCCGTCGAAAAACTTCTTCCTGAATGCGTCGTTCATGTGCGATGCGCCGGAATTCCACCATGACCCGCGCCGGTTGAACGCCGACATCACAGCCCTTTCCTCTGAAAGTCCTGCTTCTATCAGTCTCTTCCTTCGCGTCCACGGTCTCTTCCACTGTTTCCACAGTATCAGGCGAAGCCTTCTCCTTACCCATCCGTCCATATCTTCTGCAAATGCCTTCACTTCCGCCAACCGGAAGTAGTTTATCCATCCCCTAATGACAGGGTTTAAATCTTCAGTAATGAATCTCTGAAGATTTCGCCCCTTCCCTTTGCTGAAGATGGTTTTAAGATACATTCGCAGTCTCCTGACGGTTTCTTCGGGCACTCGTATCTTCGGCTGTTTATGCCATGTGAATGAGTATCCCAGACACTTCCGTTGATGGGTTCTTGCCACCGCGCTCTTTTCCCTGTTGACTTTGAGTTTGAGCTTCTCCTCCACATATCTCGTTATGGATTCAAATACCCTCTGCCCCGCCCTTTTCGACTTCACGTAAATGTTACGGAGAGTAGACCGGCGGAACTTCCCCGCCAGCCCCTCGCAGAACCGGACGTGAACCTCTCAGCTCATCCGGCTCCCATTATTCAGTCGGAGACCCCAAGCCAAGCTTCCAATGCTCGAACAATCCGGGAGTGCGCTTGCACACACATCCCAGGTACCTTTTCGCATGTCCGCAATGTCTCGCCAGTCTCTTGTATTTCCGTCTTGCCCATAGAATAAGATAACGCTCCACGTTGCGAAGCACCGGATACATTTCAGATTTGTAAAACCGCCCGTAGTACTGATACCAGCCCCGCACTACAGGGTTTGTCTTTTCCGCTATGTTTTCCAGAGATGTCCATGTGTTAAGATGAATACGCCACTCCCTTATGGCCTTGCGAATCTTGCTCTTGGCTTTGTTGCTGATAGCCGGAAGAAACGAAACGAAATATTTCCCACGCTTATTCTTTGCCCTCCGTGGCCGAAACGTATAACCGAGGAAGTCAAAGCTTTCTTTGGGGTATTTCTTTCGCCTGTCGTCATCTTTGCAGTACACTATTGGTGTCTTTTCAGGATGCAGTTCCAGCTTGCATTGAGCCAAACGCTTTTCAATCGCACGACGCATAAGTATCGCCTCATGCTCTGTTTTACAGTGCACGAGTGCATCATCCGCGTAACGCTCAAATAATACCTGCGGATGATTTTGTCGCAGCCATTCATCAAAGGCATGGTGCATAAATATATTTG
>JBFMCL010000066.1 GCA_040754395.1 Nitrospirota bacterium
GCCCTCGTCATATAGCTCGAGGGCTTGCCTGCGCCGGTATTGCAATAATTCCGCAGACCCTTTGGGACGCATAATGGACACCACCTCCTGGTATCCATTATTGCATTATTTATACAGATGTCAATAAGTTAAGAGTGAGGGAGGAGCACTAAACACAGAAGGAGTTGATCTCAAGTGGATATAAAGATAGTTGAAGATAATGATGAGAAGATGACCATTAGAGTTGGCCTATTCTATGTTCTCTTAGATCACTTGATTGTATTTCTGCCACTTTCAATAGCAATTATAATCTTTGTTGTTTCTCTAGCAAATAGGTCTTTTAGTATACTACTTATTATTCCCATATTGCTGATATGGTCTTTTTTATCGGCCTATTTCTTAGGAAGAAGTTTGAATGCAATAACAATTGATAGAAAAGCAGGAAGGATCAAAGTAAAAAAGATTGGACCTTGGTTACCGGGCACAAAAAGCACTCATGATATTAAATCTATAGCAGCACTTGATTTCATTTTCACTGGTCATTCAACCCCATTCAGCAATTATCTGATTCTTCTACGAGAAGAGGAAGCGCAATTATTAGAGGATAAATGGAAGCCCTTATCATGCAAAATGGTCTTACACGAACGCTGGTGGTGGTTATTGTCAGATGAGAGTACTGCTGGAAGGCATATAAAAATTGCTAAGTATCTTGGTGTGCAATACAGGAAGAGGTTGTATACCGAAAGAGGCTGGCAGAATGAAACCGGAAAAAATATTGTACATAATACGGGCCACGGGGTGTGATGGTACTAGGCAAGAAACCGCCAAGATACTAGTGACTTCTCGGAAGGTCTGGCTCTGGCAAAGCTCTAAATAAAGCTGCTGCAGAAAACCGCCTCTTTTCTAAACTGCCTTCAACACGCGCACTTCTATATCCTGTATAAACACCTGCCGCGGCCAGGCGCAAATTGAGGATTCAAGTTAAGAAAAGAGCTGGCCGGGGAAAACTGGATAGGTGCTTAAGTGGTAAACTGCTCCCGAGAGACGAAAGGAGCAGTGAGGATGGCGAAGAGACCGAGGAGGAACCACACGGCGGCCTTCAAGGCCAAGGTGGCGCTGGAGGCGGTAAGGAGGAGAAGACCGTTGTGGAGATCGCCGAGATCTACGACGTCCACCCCAACCAGGTCACGCAGTGGAAGAAGCAACTGCAGGAGAGGGCCTCAGAAGCCTTCGAGAAGGAGAGGGCGCCCGAGGAGGGCCCCTCCGTAGCCCTCCATGCCTTGACCTTTCTCTGCAGTGTCCTGAGCTGGCCGTCCTGGAAGGTCCCTGGGTATCTTCTCTGCAGATAATCGAAGAGGGTTTTGGCCTCGAGCCCCGGGCTCT
>JBFMCL010000067.1 GCA_040754395.1 Nitrospirota bacterium
TTAACAGGCTGCTGAAAAACCCTTCCAATGTTTATGAGCATACGGTATAGTTGATGAACGACATCGTCACAGGAGGCATGATGAGAGGCATCAACGATCTGCAAGGCTTTATGTTCAGCTATCTTTCTCCGGAACAGCGTGTTCCCCAGAATCATCCTATCAGGGCAATCAAGGAACAAGCGGATGCCGTTTTGAAGCGTATGACGAGGATATTTGACCGCATGTACAGCAAAGTTGGCCGTCCTTCGATACCACCGGAGCGTCTGTTGAAGGCTCAGATACTGATAGCCCTGTTTTCTGTTCGATCTGACAGACAGTTCTGTGAGATGCTCGACTATAACATCCTGTTTCGCTGGTTTCTGGATATGAATATGGAAGAAACCTCTATTGATGCCACTACATTTACCAAGAACCGGGATAGGCTTCTGGAGCACAAAGTAGCCCACCGGTTTTTTCAGGCAATTGTGCGGCGCGCTCGAAAGGCAGAGTTGTTGAGCGAAGAACATTTCAGCGTTGATGGGACCCTGATTGAAGCATGGGCCAGCATGAAGAGTTTTCGTCCCAAAGAAGAATCTGGAAAGGATTGTCCCCGGACTGACGATGACCCCGGCAATCCAACAGTAAATTTCCGCGGAGAAAAGCGTAGCAATGATACTCATCAGAGCACGACTGATCCGGAGAGTCGCCTGATGAAGAAGAGCAGCGGCCAGGGAGCCAAATTGAGCTATGGTGCTCATGCACTGATGGAAAACAGAAATGGCTTTTTGGTAGACCTTGCCGTCAGTCTTGCCGGAAATCGTGCTGAGCGCACTGAGGCTGAGGGCCTGATAAAGAAACTCAAAAAACAAGGCGTTCCTGTTAAAACAGTTGGAGCGGATAAGGGATATGACACCAAAGAGTTTGTCAAAGAAATGAGGATTCAGAAAGTCACGCCGCATGTAGCTGCCAATATTGAGCGCAGGGGTGGCTCTGCGATCGACGGACGAACAACCCGTCATGAAGGATACAAAGTTAGCCAGAGAATCAGAAAGAAAATCGAGGAAATCTTTGGCTGGCTTAAGACAGTCGGAGGACTGAGAAAGAGCCGGTTCCGGGGCAGAGCACGAACGGAGTTGCAGGCAATGCTGGCCGGAGCAGCTTACAATCTTATGCGAATGTCGAGGTTGCTGGCTGCGTGAACTCGGCAAAGAGACTGGAAACGAAGTCAAAGGCATCGAAAAAAGTCGATGCAGACCTTCAAACGAAGGGTTGCGCCTTCCTGCTAAAGGGATCTTTTCCAGCAATGGATCACGTTTCATCATTTTTTATGAATTTTTCAGCAGCCTG
>JBFMCL010000068.1 GCA_040754395.1 Nitrospirota bacterium
GGCTCTTCCGGGAAGTCTGTGGAAATAGGTTGCCTGAAGGGATAGATATATAGCAAGCTATCTCCCAAAAAGGAGGTGGCGGAGTGCAGGACAAGGAACTGTACCGGCAGCTGATGGGATTAAGGGACCCCTGGAAGGTCAGTGAGGTTAGAGTTAATTTTGAAGGGCTCAAGGTAGATGTATGGGTGGAATGGCCACCTGAGGGGAAGGCGCCATGTCCGGAGTGTGGAGCAGACTGTGCGATATACGATCACCGGGAAGAACGGCAATGGCGGCATCTGGATACCATGCAGTTTCAGACGATTCTGCATTGTCGGATACCAAGGATCAACTGTGCAGATCATGGTGTTAAGAGCATAACTGTGCCATGGTCAGAGAAGAACTCACGGTTTACGGCGCTGTTTGAACGATTGGCGATAGATGTGCTTTTGGGCTGCCAGAACCAGACCAAGGCAAAGGAGCTATTAGGACTCAGCTGGGATGAAGTACATCTGATTATGGAGAAAGCAGTAGGCAGGGGACTTCAGCGGCGCTCAGAGGGAGGCATAACACATATCGGAGTCGATGAGAAGAGCTTTCTCAAGGGGCATCGGTATGCAACGATTCTCAGTGATCTGGACAATGCCCGTGTGCTTGATGTTGCTCGCGACCGCAAGGAAGAATCACTTGCAGAGCTGTTCAGAAGGCTACCGGAGGAGCAGAGGCAGGAAATCGCTGCGGTGGCAATAGACATGTGGGAGCCCTATATCAACGCCGTGGAACAACTGTTGCCGGATGCAGACATTGTGCATGACAAGTTTCACATAGCGAAGTATTTGGGGGAGGCGGTGGACAAGGTCCGGAAATCAGAGCACAAGGGACTCAAGAAGGAAGGGGCGGAGACCCTCAAAGGGACGAAGTATCTATGGTTGACCAATCCACGGAACTGGAGCGACGAGCAGAAAAAGCAATTCAAGGAGTTAAAGAACCAAGGACTGAAGGTAGGCCGGGCCTGGAGTATCAAAGAGATGTTTTCAGACTTATGGGACTACACCTATGCGAAGTCAGCCAGGAACTTCTTCAGGAAGTGGTACTGGTGGGCAACCCACTCACGGTTGAAGCCGATCGCGGAGGTTGCCAAGAAGCTGAAGCGGCACCTGGATAACATCCTGACCTATCTGAGACATAGAATCACCAATGCGGTGGCCGAGGGGATCAACAGCAAAATACAGCAGGTGAAGTCAGCAGCAAGGGGATTCAGAAACTTTGAGAACTACAGGACCGCTATACTATTCTTCTGTGGAAAACTCGATCTGTACCCACAGGAATCCCAGTAGAGCCA
>JBFMCL010000069.1 GCA_040754395.1 Nitrospirota bacterium
AAGCGCTCCTTGCGGGAGAAATGACGGCAAAAGAGATGAGCGCCCTTGCGGTGGGCAAGCTCCGCAAGAAAAGGGATGCGCTCCATCAGGCATTGGTGGGCCGGATCACCGAGCACCATATTTTCATCTGAAAATGTCCTTTCGACAGGCGAGACGCCTGTCCTACTGGTTATAAAGTCACCACCCCTGGTAGGACAGCCGTCTCGGCTGTCCTGACTGCAATTTTCATCATTCTTTGTGAGCAAATGGCTCATGAATGTTTCATGATCCGAACATCGCTCAAGCATATACGGTCCATCGAAAAGCTTGTGACGAAGATTGAGAAGCAGATCGACGAAAAACTCAAACCCTATCAAAAGGAATACGAGCTGTTACAGACCATTCCCGGGGTCAAGGAACACGCTGCGGCCTCCATCATTGCGGAGATCGGGGTAAACATGGACCAGTTCCCCACGGCAGACCATCTCTCGTCGTGGGCAGGGATGAGTCCCGGCAACAACGAGAGTGCCGGTAAAAAAAAAGCGGTAAGACCACCCATGGAAGCAAGGCGCTGAAAGCGACCCTTACGGAAAGCGCTTGGGCGGCCAGCCGGACAAAGAATTGTTATTTAAAGGCCAAGTACCACAGCCTTGTAGGCAGGCGCGGAAAGAAACGGGCGTTAATAGCCGTGGGGCACAAGATATTGGTCATGAGTTACCATATGCTCAAACGTCACGTCCCTTATCGAGAACTCGGCATGGATTATCTCGACAAGCGGAGAAAAGATAAGATAACCAAAAGCTACATCAGACGACTTACCGAGATGGGTTTTGAGGTGACCATAAAAGAAGCGACATAGGACGGAAGAGAAACAATAAGCAGTCTGATCGATTCGACAAGAAGGCGAGCACACAGGTCGATGTTTACTGGTAGTTTATGACCCCGAGCATGAAACTGACCGGGCCGGTTCTAAGTACAACGGAATGTTGCCATGAGCACGCAGATGAAATTTTCATCCCTAACCGGCCGCTCATATGACCTTCTGTCCGTATTGAAGAGACTGTCTGACGGCATTTGATTGTTATGGATACAAGCATCAGTAGTGAAGAACGAGGACACTCGGGATAAGCAGTGATGAGGAGAATAATCTTGTTGCGTCCTTATAGCATGAGGATTTTCAGATGAAAAAAGGGAAGTTAATATGAAAGAGGAAAGTTTATCAATTCCGGTAGGACAGGCGTCTCGCCTGTCAGATAATTCATGGAGGCGTCATCTTCCACATTTTCAACTCTCAGCAG
>JBFMCL010000070.1 GCA_040754395.1 Nitrospirota bacterium
CGAAAGGCCAGAGTATGAAATTGTCGAGGTGACTGTCCCGTATTCAATGTCAGGGCTTGTTATGCCTGTAGGTTTACCGAAGTGATCATAAGTTGTAATTGACTTTGGATATTCTGCCGGATGTTCCTGAGGATAACTATAACCTGCGCTGAAGAACGGCCCTTCGGTAAGTTCAACCCTTCCCATATTGTCATAGTAAGTTCTTGAAATTATGTATTTCCCGCCTTCTCCTGATGTTACGGTCTGTATGTTCCTTCCAAATCCGTCAATATATGAGTATTTGTCTATATAGACCTCTCCGCCTGCATTGCTTTCAAGAATGCCTGTTTTTGTATATACAGGCCTTCCAAAATCATGGTATTCAAAGTCGTGATACTCTGCCTTTGTCTTTGCAGCTATCTGAGGGCCTTCCCCAACATAGGAAATGGTCTCTTTTGTCCTTCCGAATTCATCGGGGGTGTTGCAGGTCTTGTTATTGTTTTCGTCCCATGTGCATTCAACTATGCCGAATCTGTAGTCGTAGGTATTCTGGATAAAATGTCCGAGGGCGTTTGTTATCTTTGACGGGAAGGTCTTTGTTGCGCTGTCATACTCGTTTGTTGTGGTGTTTCCCCTCGCATCTGTCTGGGTCTCGAGATTCCCCTCAGGCGTATATGTCATGGTTATTCTCGGATTGGTTCCTCCATTAAGCCAGAATTCCTTCCAGAGCATGTTGCCTGTGTTGTTTTCATAGCTGTATGTCGTCTCCCTCACTTTCCCTGAGACGCCTCCTGTTACGGTTGTCCTGGTGTTTCTCCAGAGCCAGAACCCGTAGTTCTGGAATGTATTCTGTGTTAAGATGCCTTCTGCTCCCGGACCTGATGTCAGGACAGAAAGGGTTGTTCCATTTGTGTCGTCATATGTATATTCTTCATGAGAGAATATCTCTACACCGCCGACATAACTTGTGACGTCTTTTGAGTCGAGCTTTACAAACACGGGGTATGCGCCTTTGGGCACGCTCCTGTTCCATACAAGGTCTGTCTGTGACAGCAGAGCGCCGGGTGTGGTCTCATTCGGCCACGGTTGTCTGAATTCCATATGGCAGGGTTTGCCTTTGAGGTCTTTATCGTCAAGGATATAAGTGGATGCGTCTTTATAGTAGCAGTAAGCGGGGCTGCCGTCAAACTCATGGTCTTTCTGATGTATCCATGTCTCAAGGGTCGTTGTGTCGGTGTTTGTCTGTTTCGAATAGCCGAATCCCCTGAATTCCCTGTCTGCCAGATCATAATAGCC
>JBFMCL010000071.1 GCA_040754395.1 Nitrospirota bacterium
ATCCTGCGATACTTTTAAAAATAATACTATATGCCTATTCCAAGGGGATAACTACAAGCAGGCAGATAGCGCAATGCTGTCAGGAGAACATAATATTCATGGCCTTGTCAGCAGACACGCGGCCTCATTTTACAACCATAGCTGATTTCATATCATCGGCAGACCAGGAGATAATCCGGTTATTTCTTGAAGTCTTAATGACATGTGATGAAATGGGGCTGATAGGCAAGGAGATGTTTGCAATAGACGGCTGCAAGATGCCCTCCAATGCCTCAAAGGAATGGAGCGGAACCAAAGAAGAGCTTCAGCACAAGAAAGACAAGATGGAGAAGGCGATAAAGCAGATACTTGCAAGGCATCGGGAGATGGACAAAAAGGAAAAAGACAAGGAGATAATCAAGCAGGAAGAAAAATACGCACAGACCATCAAAGATAAAGTAAAGAAGATAAAACAGTTTCTAAAAGAAAACGATGATAAGCCCGGCAAGACTGGAAAGCCCATAAAGAGCAATATCACGGACAATGAAAGCGCCAAGATGAAGACCTCACATGGAGTGATACAGGGCTATAACGGAGTGGCGGTAGTTGACGATAAACATCAGATCATAGTGCATGCAGAGGCCTTTGGAGCAGCACAGGAACACGATCTTCTTAAGCCAATGATAGAAGGGACAAAAGAGAACTTCAGGGAACTTGGTGACAACAACGTATTTGAAAAGACAAAACTTGTAGCAGACACCGGATACCACACAGAGGCAAACATGCAGATGGTGATGGAAGAAGGGATAGATGCATACATACCAGATACCCAGTTTCGAAAGAGAGACCCGAGATTTGCAGATGCGGACAGATATAAAGAGAGGTCACGGAAGGAACTAAGAGAACTTCATGGGGCAAAAATGTTATACCGTGCAAAAGACTTTACACTGAGTCAAGACAAGAGATTCTGCATTTGTCCTGCTGGAAAACGACTTTATAGAAACGGCGGCAATGTAATACTGGACAGGAATACAGCGATCAAATTCAGAAGCTGTAAGACCCGCTGCCGTGTATGCGAAGTGAGAGAAAAATGTTTAAGGAATCCTGAGACCAGTGAAGTGAGACAGGTATGCTTTATTCAGGGGCGCATAGCTGATATTTCAGAGACTTTTACAGAAAAGATGAAACAAAAGATAGATTCGATAAAAGGCAGACTTCTTTACAGCAGAAGACTCGGGATAGCAGAGCCTCC
>JBFMCL010000072.1 GCA_040754395.1 Nitrospirota bacterium
CAGCTGGCGCTCCAGCAGAGACGGCGTAATCGGCACCGCTGCGTCTTTCAGCACCTCGGCCCTCTCAGAGGGAATACACACCATATATTTCAAGGTTCAGGACAACAACGGCGTATGGTCGCCGGAAGTACACATGATCATTGGTCACCTTGGCTGCAGTGTTCCTGTCAGGATTATGCCCCTTGGGGATTCTATCACGTTCGGATACGGAGAAATTCCCTCAACAGACCTCATCACAGGATACCGACAGCCTCTCTATCAGGCATTGATAAACGCTGACCACTATGTCGATTTTTCAGGCGGAATCTACGCAGGTCAGTCAGTGGTTCCCCTCTTCGATTTCGACCACGAAGGACACGGAGGATGGGGAGCCAAGAGGGTAAGACCTCCCTACGGCGGGGGGATAGCCCCTTATATACAGAGCTTTCTTGCTGCCAATCCCTCAGACATTATACTGCTGCATATCGGGACAAACGACATATCCGACAATGCGGAAAATCCGGCTGATGTCATGGAGATACTCAGCAATATTGATCTCGTAAGTCAGGATATTACCGTCATTCTCGCACGCATTATCAGCAGGAATGACGGCAAGGCGCTGCAGACAACGCAGTTCAACAACGCGGTGGAAGCTGCGGCAAGAGTCCGCATCGCAAACGGCGACAAAATCATCATAGTCAACCAGGAAGGCGCGCTGAATTATTCGGTTGACATGTGGGATATGCTCCATCCGAACAACGCCGGCTACGGAAAAATGGCGAACGTCTGGTTTGATACCCTGCATGGCATTCTGCCCGTATGCCCGCAGGCATCAGCCTCAATCATTTCTGCCATTGCAGGAACTGGCGGCACTGTTTCCCCTGCAGGTGCCATAACGGTTCCGTCAGGCAATAATCAGACATTCATGATCATACCTAACAGCGGGTATCACATCTCGGATGTCCTGGTAGATAACGTCTCTTCGGGGGCCATCAGCACCTACACATTCGAGAATGTCACGGCAAACCATACCATTCAGGCAGTGTTTGCCCCTGATGCTCCTCCTCAGGAAATCATCATAGATAACCGGGATGCCTCAGTATCCTACACTGGCACATGGGCTATTTCAGGAGCTTCAAATCCTTACGCAATAGATTCGGTCTGGAGCCGCGACGGCACCACCTATACCTGGACATTCACTCCTGCGGTTTCAGGAAACTACGACCTCTCCATGT
>JBFMCL010000073.1 GCA_040754395.1 Nitrospirota bacterium
GGCTGTGGGACAAAAATAGAAGCTAATCCTTACAGATAAGCAAGTATGCCCGCCGACCTCGGTATTCTTTTGGGCAGTCGACTTTGGCCCCTGTTCCGAAAGAAGTGACTCTTTTTTCTATGATTCTAATCAGCCTGTCAGTCAGTTTCAAATCTCCTTTTACAACTTCAACCTTTCGCATAATTAATATATATTCATATATATTAATAAAACTTTGCTTCTATAGCTATTCATGATCCACACCAAAGATATCAGAGAAAAACTGAAGGACATAGATGAGTTTCTCCTCGAAGAATACAAGAAGAATCACCCAGAGAAGAAAAGAGACTGGAGAACATATGAGCAGCAGCTTGCTGCCAGGCTGAAATATGCAATACGCAATCTTGAGCCGCTGATAGATGAGGCAGTAGCGACTTTGCATGTTGAACGAGGCCAAGGAAGAAAGCCGGAGCTCTCGCTGAAACAACGTGTCATCCTGATTCTTGTCAAGGAACTCTTCGACAAGAGCAACAGAAACATGGAGGCGATGCTGGATCTGTTCTGCCTACTAACTGATGTCGAAGTCAGCTACAAGAGTATAGAACGATTGTATTCTGACCCAGAAGTTGAAATGGCACTTCATAACCTACACGTTCTCATCCTGAAAAAGAAGGGCGTATCCGTAGTTGAAGGCACTGGGGATGGAACCGGATATTCTCTCACGATTTCCAAGCATTATGCGTCGGAAACTGCAAAAAGAGGAGACGAGATAAAAGAAGCTGAAACGCAAGAGGAGAATGTCAAAGAAGGAAAAAAGAAACGCGCATTTGTTTATTCCTTCAAACTGCTGGATCTGGGCAGCGGTATGTATGTTTCATATGGCATGAGTCTCAAAAGCGAAAAGGATGCCTACGACAAGGCAATGAGAATGTTTGAGAACCTCGGCCTGACACTTGAAAGCATGAGGCTTGACAGGTATTACAGTTGCCAGTCTTACGTCGGTGAGTTGGGTGACATCAAAGTTTACATCATCCCCAAGAAAAATGCCACCATCAAAGGACCTTGGAGTTGGAAACGACGAATGAAAGATTTTGTTGAAAACACCGAGGAATACCTTGAGGAGTACTATAAGAGAGAGCATTCAGAGGCACACTTTTCTGTTGATAAGCGGTGG
>JBFMCL010000074.1 GCA_040754395.1 Nitrospirota bacterium
TTCAGCGGGGACAACGGAAGCTTCTGTTGCAGGAGAAGTGCGCCTGTGAGTGGGATATCCCGCACTCAGGCAGGAGTCGGCTCAGCGTGTCGACAATACTAAGTTGGGCACGGAGATATGAGAAGGGTGGAAGGCGACTGGAGAGCCTGTATCCCAATGGCAGAAGTGACCGTGGCAGGCCGAGGGCATTGTGTGAAGATACAGTCCTTGCCCTGTGCGAATTGAAGAAACAGCTCAAGGGGGCATCGCTTCCGGCAGTGATCAGGGAAGCCAAACGGCGGCAGATATTGTTGCCACAGGTAAAAGTTGCAAAGGCGACGATTTACCGTCTGTACCGCCAGCGAGGGTTAATGAGCAGGCAGGAACAGGTTGAAGACCGTCGGCGGTTTGAGGCAGAACTGCCTAATGACATCTGGCAGTCTGACTGTATGCATGGGCCGATGGTAGACATAGAGGGCAGACAGCGTAAGACGTATCTTTTTGCCTTTATAGATGATATGAGCCGGCTGATCACGCATGCGGAGTTCTACCTCAATGAACGTATCGAAAGCTATATCGATGTCCTGAGGAAAGGGCTCAAAAAGAGAGGACTGCCCCGGAAGCTTTATGTAGACAACGGGCCGGCATTTAGATCTAATCTCCTGAGACATGCCACGGCTTCCCTGGGAATAGCATTGATCCATTCAACTCCCTATCAGCCACAGGGCCGGGGCAAAATCGAAAGGTTCTTCAGAACGCTGAGGATGCAGTTTTTGAGCGCTTGTGTCGAGGGCATGAACCTCAAGTATCTCAATGACGCCCTGAAGCAGTGGCTCGATACCAATTACCACACGTCAGTGCATAGCAGCACCAGGCAGACACCCCTGAACCGGTATCTCAAGCATGCACACCTCATGCGGGAGGCGCCTAAAGACCTGGACGATCATTTTCGGCTCAGAGTACAGCGAAAGGTGGATAAGGATAGAACCGTATCCCTTGGCGGCAGACTCTATGAAGCGCCGGTGCACCTGATCGGCAGGATGGTAACCCTGCTGTACCATGAAGACGATCCTGCCAGGGTTGAGGTCTTCTTCGACGGGATATCTCATAGTATGCTGGTCCCCCTGGGTTTGAACGTCA
>JBFMCL010000075.1 GCA_040754395.1 Nitrospirota bacterium
GGTTCATATGAGGGGACGTTCGTGCAGAACGTTCATAACGTCGCAAGGTAACTGTCTACGTCAGGTGGTCTGAAGGATACCGACCGGGTTACGCATGAATTCGTCACGCCGAGATACCTGGCCACATCAGCACCCGAATATCCCAGTTCTCTTACCGCAATCCATGAGATAATCCACCGGGCTTTCACCACAGGATGCCTTCGACTTCCGGAACGAAGTTCACCAAGTGACACATCTTGTTTTTCGCATACTGTTTCAGCCAGCTTATCAATATCCATCCGCTGCCCGGACAGCCGCAGATTCCTCTTCACCAAGTCATCAAGACCGGATACAACTTCCTGTACAAACTCACTATCTCCAAGAATCCGCTGGTCTGATGCTTGTTTTTTACCGCGTCCTCTGAGAGATACAACCTCTGACCAACCCCCCATGCTCCTGATTAATCCCCCGCCGACCAGCTCCGGTCGTCTTCCCAATGGTCTGCCCTCTTCGATATACTTCAGGTAATTCTGCCGGTGGGTACGGCTGTTGCCAAAAAGAGCTAAAACATACTCACACTCCTGCCATTCCCTTTTAGTCTTGCCCATCAGGGCGGAATGGCCTGACCAGGGACAGCGGTTCAATTCCTCAATATCTTTAACTATTCCAGCTCTCAATAAGTTCAGATGAATGTAACGCACTAATTCTATCAGGTAAGGGTCCTCCTGGCAGACTATAGATTTATAGCGGTTTTGAAAAAGATGTCCGTGCCTCCGGTGCCGTTTATTGAAATTGACTACGTATCCGGTAAGAAGTTTTCGCATACTTGTGGCTAAAGGGAGATTTTTGGTCCGGCAGAGCAAATGAAAATGATTGGGCAGCAATGCCCAGGCAAAAACGTCTATCGCTCCTTCTTGGACAAGTCTGGCCAGCCGGTCAATGAAGTCGACCCGGTCGCCGTCGTTCAGAAAAATCTTTCTTTTCTCTATACCCCGCCCGATGACATGGTGCAAAATACCGGGCGCGTCCAGTCTTGCTAATCTTGGCATGTGTTCCTATATCTCACAAACCCGCTGGCATGTCAAGCACGTTCTGCACGAACGTCCCC